>NZ_VOYM01000046.1:0-30988 GCF_013420285.1 Acinetobacter sp. YH01019 | reverse complement strand
CGCGACTCATAAGTGCTCGGTTATATGCGGGCCAATTGGTTGTGCGGTAGATTTTGTGTGCAGGCTTCTTCATTTGAAAATTATATCGCTGAAAAAGCCTTTACAGATAGGTTTGTGCAACAAAGCCGTGTCAATATCTAAAGCCTTAATACGCCCAGCTACGCCCAATTGGATGATGACCCAGTCATAACCTGTGTGACGTTTACGGCGCGTTTCCCAACCATCCATCCATTTACCATGATCATCGAATTTATCTTCAACAAAAATTGGCGCGTCAAATTGAAGCATACGTTTTGCTTCTGCGAAAAATTCATCTGAACATTCAATAATTTTTGCATCAATACGGTCATCTGCCAAATTAGTAAGTGTCTGTAATTGTGCAGGAATATCAAAATCGGGTGCTAATAAAGTCGCCATATATTAAATCCATTCGCTATTTTCTTTCAAAATTCATGCTTTGCGCTATCGTGCTACAAAAAATTTAACAAACGATAAAAACAAGCATTTACACGCGTTTAGATGCACAGCGTGTGCCAACTTTTGGATTTTCTCATGGCACATTATAAAAAATGGCACGCTTTTAGCATTTTATGACTTAGAAACTTATAAAACATAGGGGAGTTATAGATGGAAATTACAATTATTGGTGCAGGTATGGCGGGTCTAACTACAGGCATCGCACTAAAAAAATTCGGACACCAAGTAACCATCTATGAACAGGCAGAACAAATTTTACCGGTGGGTGCTGCTATTTCATTATGGTCTAACGGTGTGAAATGTCTGAATTATTTGGGCTTAACAGAGCAAGTTGAAAAGCTTGGCGGCAAAATGGATAACCTTGCTTATATTGATGGTTTGACAGGCGATGTGATGACTCAGTTTAGTCTTTATCCATTGATTGAAGAGGTCGGGCAAAGACCATATCCGGTATCACGTGCGGAACTACAAAATATGCTGATGGATGAATTTGGCCGTGAAGATATCCATCTTGCATAGAAAATGGTTTCTTTTGTTGAAGAAGGAGAGCGTGTAAAAATTCAATTTGCAGATGGTGGTAAAATCGAATCTGATCTATTGGTCGGTGCAGACGGTACACATTCAATTACTCGTGCCTATGTTTTAGGTGAGCAAGTTGAACGACGCTATGCAGGCTATGTCAATTGGAATGGTCTCGTTGATGTCTCAGATGATTATGCAGCAGCAGATCAATGGACAACTTTTGTAGGTGAAGGCAAACGTGTTTCACTGATGCCAGTGGCAAATAATCGTTTTTATTTCTTTTTTGATGTGCCACTACCAGTTGATCTTGAAAATGATCGTAGCCAATACAAAGCTTTATTCAAACAATACTTTAAAGGATGGTGTGAGCATGTCCAAAAGTTAATTGATGCAGTCGATGTACAAAAGACCAATCGTGTAGAAATTCACGATATCGAACCATTTGCCGATTTTTACAAAGGTCGAGTAGTGATTGTGGGTGATGCAGCGCATAGTACAACACCTGATATTGGTCAAGGCGGCTGTCAAGCGATGGAAGATGCTATCTATTTGGCACGTTCATTGCAAATTAACACTTTAGGTTTACAAGATTCTTTACGTCGCTATCAGAACAAGCGTAATGAACGTGCCAATGAATTGGTACTTCGTGCCCGTAAGCGCTGTGATGTGACACATATGAAAGATGAAGCGGTGACACGAGAATGGTATGCAGAATTACGCAAAGAACAAGGTAATCATATTATGAAGGGGATTATTAGTAATATTGTCGGTAATCCGCTCGACTAAGCAGTAAGACACAATAATAAATGTAAAACTAAAAGTTAGCTTTCAGCAGCCAGTGTGAATATTCACACTGGCTTTTTTTAGCTATAAAGAAACATTAGATTGAACAGCAAAGTATCAAATATTTAAGGAAGTTGCTTTAACTGCAATTTGATTTCTTCCATTTTTTCGACCAATAAATTTACCATTATTTGTGAAAGACGAGATGTTTGACGTTTTGAAGCGACGCACAATGCAATGGTCAGGCGATGTATCCCTTTTTCACGAATTGGTTTAAAAACGATCTTTTTTGAGTTTAAAAGTGGCAATGCATCCATATATGACATTAAACCAATGCCTAATTGTTGTTGAATTAATGACGTTATCATTCTAATGTCATTACATTCTATCTTTTGTATGGGATTAAATTTATGATGTTTATAGAGAGTATGTACATAATCACTGATGACTAAAGGTTCACTTGGCATGATATGACGTTCATTTAAAGTGTCGGATAAATAGATTTTATCCATGCCGGCTAAGGTGTGATGTGGTGATAAAACATAGCCTAAAGGAATTTCAATAAAGGATAAGATTTCTAATTGATTGTGACTTTTAGGATTTAAAATAATGCCAAAATCTAATTCTGCATCAATGATTTTTCTCGAAATTTCTTCACTGCTATTCATACTAATATTGAGATTAATCCATGGATAGCTTTCAGCCATACTTTGAATACAATCCACGACAAAACCATCATTTAGAGCAGCAATAAAACCCATTTCAATATTGCCGCGACTTAATCCTTGAATTTCATCAAATCGAATACGAGTCAGTTGATATTCTTTTTGCCATTTAAGCAAATCGGCATAAAGTAATTCACCAGCCAACGTTAGCTTGAGTCCCTGAGGTAAACGCTCAAACAAAGCGACGCCTAACTCTTCTTCAGCAAGTACAATTTGCCGATGCACAGCAGACACTGAAATAAAAAGCTGTTCTGCGGCTTTACGTAAACTGCCAGTACGGGCAACAGCCATAAAATATTCAGAAAATCGGGAAAAGGTAATCGACATACAGCTATTAAATCTCACGGGCAGTTTACAAAGTACTTATCCGTTGTTAAGCGATTTTCATGCCATAACTTTTGATTTTTTCAATTCATTCTGCTTTTGTGTTCTAAAAAAGAGAACAATGTATGCAAATCATTCTAATAGACAGAAATGCTGTGCAGCCGTATTTTTGACTTAGAAAAGAACGAATTAGCCCTAGTTACATGGCATAAAAGTTCTGCAAATATTGCGAATGTAGAGATTTAAAAATGAATGCGATTCCTGTACTGAATTTATTCACCCAACCACAATGCAGTTCATTTGATGCAAACGATTGGAATATTTTAGCGCAGCATTGGTACCCAGTTGCACGCACTCAGGACGTTTCAGAATAACCGCAACAAGTACAATTACTTGATGTGAAAATGGCCTTGTATAAAACTGAAAGCGGAAAAATTCATCTGGTACGCGATATTTGCCCGCATCGTGGTGTGCCATTAACCAAAGGATGGGTGAAAGGCGAAGAAATTATTTGCCCATACCATGGCCTACACTATAACGGTGAAGGAAAGTGCGTAAAAATTCCTGCTCAACCGGAGCTCACACAAATTTCAGATCGTTTTTCACTGACCAAATTTCCAGTTGTAGAAAAATACGGACTAATTTGGACCAGTTTATTTAACCGCGATGTATCGAAAGCCAATTTTCCAGATTTAGACACGTGGGACAGTGAAGAACATCAGTCAATTCTCCCTCCATTTGTCGATATTGCTGGATCAAGTGGCCGTCAGCTTGAAGGCTTTATTGATGTTGCGCACTTTGCATGGGTACATAACCAAAGTTTTGCTGATCGTGAAAATCCAAAGGTACAAAAATATTCGACCGTTCGAACGGATTATGGCTTACATACAGAGTATGTGAGTGATGTCAGTAACTATCCGCATGGCTTACAACATTTAGCACCAGATGATTTTTTATGGAAACGTACTTTCGATGTCTATCCACCATTTTCAGCTATTTTGACTATCGACTTTCCTGAAAATGGCTTACTTAAAATTTTAAATGCGTGCTGTCCAGTTTCGCACAATAAAACGCGATTATTCGTTCCCTTAACTCGTAACTTTGATACTACAGGAGACTTACAGGCAGTTTATGATTTCAATGCACAAATCTTCGCTGAAGATCAGGACATGGTGGAAAGCCAAAAACCAGAAGAACTTCCTTTAGATATTTCAATGGAGGCACATTTTGAGGCAGATCGTTCATCAACCACTTACCGCCGAATTTTGGCAGAGTGGGGATTGAGCAAACGCTATACAGTTTAAAATATGAAATTTAATCGTTATTGCTAAAAAAGCGACTCTTTTGAGTCGCTTTTTACTTAGAAAATATTTTGAGCTTCGTTTTCAGCTGATTAGTTCACACGAATCCACGTTTGGCTACGACCTAGAGCTGATACACCAATATAGCCACGTCCATTTAAGGTACGACCATCATTCGACATTTTGGCATTGAAGCTATAAGTCTTACCATTTTTAGGATCGGTAATTTTACCTCCATCGTAGGTGTTTTTACCGGTATTTTTTAGTCCATGAATAATCTGAGCACCTAATAAAGGTTTGTTCTGATATTTACCTACACATTTGCTGCATTTCTGTGCTTCACCCGGTGTGAAAACATCAACGATTTTTGCAGAAAGCACGCCATTCGATGTCTCGGTAAATTGGACAACAGATAAAGGTTGCTTGGTTTTATCATCAATGGTTTTCCACTTTGTTCCATTGAGTGGATCAGCAGCGAGTGCTAGGGTTGAGACCAAGGATAAACCAAGAATACTAAGAGTTGTTTTTATCATTTTAGAACCTCTATTTCGTGTTACGAGATGTGTGAGTTCGTCTTACTGATCAGCTCACACATGCCATGAAGAAAGTAAACATGTCGTTCAACTTTCAAGAGGAATCTTCGCAAATAAATAAGTATATATTGTGGATCTTTTATACACATTTTGATGATGTGTAGGCCCAATCGTGTAGAAATTTAGAATTCGTGTTGAGCAATGTTATTGATTTGGCAAGTTTGTGACTATTTGTCTAAACAGTGAGGAATGGATTACTGATCATTAATTAGGGATTACATCTGATATTAAACAGCTATTTTGAAGATGTAATCCCTTTAATTTTACTAATCCTTTTTAGTATTAAGGTGAAGTTACTGTAGAATCTCACATATTGTTTTACGCTTTAATCCATCAATATATGTTGATAAAGGTCAGCTTGTTTTCTTAAAAAGTCCCAAACTAACTTAATACGAGGTTCGTGCTGTAAATCAACTAAAGTGAGCATCCAAAAGGTATGGATGAAGCGTACATTTTCACCTAATACTTGCTCAAGTTCTTGGTTTTCATCCGCTAAAAATTTGGGCAAAATTGCCAGTCCAGCACCTGAGCTGACCGCAATCTGTTGTGCCAGAATACTACTACTACGGAAGTTCGCATTTAAATCGAGCGGAATACGCTCCAGACAATACAGTTCAGGGCTATAAACCAAATCATCAATGTAGTTTACAAAGCGATGATTTTTTAAATCATCAAGTTTATGAATAGCTTGTGTTTGATTTAAATAGTTTTTACTGCCATAAATTTTTAGACAATAGTCGGTCAAACGCGTGATGATATAAGGGCCTGATTTAGGACGATCAATGGAAATTACAATGTCAGCTTCGCGATGGGATAGCTTAATCATCTTCGGAACGGGAATTAAATCAATCGTGAGTTGAGGATATTGCTTGGACAATTCTGCCAATAGTTTGGCTAAAAATGCTGTGCCAAAACCTTCAGGTGTGCCAATTCGCACACGACCCTGCAAAGGTTGATGAGGCTTTTCAATTTGTATAAAGGCTTGTTCCATCTGTTCAACTCGAGGAACTAAGGCCAAACCTTCCAAAGTCAGTTCATAACCAGTTGCTTCACGTTTAAATAATGGTGTGCCCAAAGCTAGTTCTAAAGCCTGTATCCGACGGGATACCGTGCTGTGTTCAACCCCAATCAGTCGTGCTGCATTGGTCAGTGTCTTAGCACGTGCTAAGACCAAAAAATATTGCAAATGATCCCAATCCACTTTCATTTTGATTATTTTCCCTGTGCATATTTGCACATTGATCGTGCATGAATTTCTATTTCTGGTCAAAAATTTCTTTGCTAGTCTGAATTTAAACAGCAAGTCTGAAAATACGACTTTTTAGCTATTTTCAATGCTGAAACAACAAAAATAGTGCCCATGGAGAGGTTATGAACACAATGTCCAATATTCAGTCGACTACGGCTAAATTATTAATTAACGGTCAATTTATTGAATCTAAAACACAAAACTGGCAAGACATTGTGAATCCTGCGACACAGGAAGTACTTGGTCATGTACCAATGGCAACGACTGACGAAGTCGATGCTGCAATTGCGGCAGCACAAGCTGCCTTTAAAACTTGGCGTGTTACACCAATTCAGGCACGCATGCGAATCATGCTGAAACTACAAGATTTAATTCGTGCCAATATGAAAAAAATTGCGGCGGTACTCACTGCCGAACAAGGCAAAACCTTGGCAGATGCAGAAGGTGATATTCAACGTGGTCTAGAAGTTGTTGAACATGCATGCTCAATTGGTACATTACAAATGGGTGAATACACCGAAGGCGTCGCTCGTGGTGTCGATACTTATACCTTGCAGCAACCATTAGGAGTCTGTGCAGGGATTACTCCATTTAACTTTCCGGCAATGATTCCTTTATGGATGTTCCCTATGGCAATTGCTTGTGGAAATACCTTCGTACTTAAACCATCTGAACAAGACCCGCTATCGACCATGATGTTGGTTGAGCTTGCAGTTGAAGCAGGTATACCTGCAGGTGTCCTAAACGTTGTACATGGTGGTAAAGAAGTCGTAGACCGCTTATGCACACATCAAGATATTAAAGCGATTTCATTTGTTGGCTCAACTGCTGTAGGTACGCATGTGTATAACCTTGCAGGACAGCATGGTAAACGTGTGCAGTCGATGATGGGTGCAAAAAATCATGTCGTTGTGATGCCAGATGCAAATAAAGAGCAGACCTTAAATGCACTTGTTGGTGCTGCCTTTGGTGCCGCAGGTCAACGTTGCATGGCTTTGTCTGTTGCAGTGATGGTTGGTGAAAGTAAGGAGTGGATTGGTGACCTGGTCGAAAAAGCTAAAACATTGAAGGTCAATGCAGGGCATGAACCAAATACCGATATTGGCCCAGTGATTTCATCGCGTGCCAAGGCTCGTGTAACAGATTTGATTAATAGCGGTGTTGAGCAAGGTGCAACGCTGCTTTTAGATGGCCGTGATGTTGTTGTGCAGGGTTATGAACAAGGCAATTTTGTAGGTGCAACAATTTTTGACCAAGTCACCACCGATATGCGGATTTATAAAGAAGAAATTTTCGGGCCAGTCTTAGCCATTATTCATGTCGATACATTGGAACAAGCCATCGAGTTGATTAATGCCAATCCATTTGGTAATGGCGTTGGTTTGTTTACACAAAGTGGCGCAGTGGCACGTATTTTCCAAAATGAAATTGATATCGGCCAAGTCGGTATTAACATTCCAATTCCTGTGCCAGTTCCATTCTTTAGTTTTACCGGCTCACGTGGTTCGAAACTAGGTGATTTAGGCCCTTATGGTAAGCAAGCAGTGCAGTTTTATACCCAAACCAAAACCATTACCAGCCGTTGGTTTGAAGATAGCCATGAATCTACAGGTGTAAATACTACCATTAACCTACGTTAAATCAGGAGTTCAAGGATGAATATTGCATTTATAGGTTTAGGAAATATGGGCGGTAAAATGGCCCAAAACTTACTCAAAGCGGGTTTAACGGTTTATGGTTTTGACTTGAGTGATGTGGCAATTTCGCATTTTACTGAAGCAGGCGGGATCGTCTGTGATAGTCCACAGGCAGCTGCAAAAGACGCGGATATTGTGATTAGCATGTTGCCTGCGGCGAAGCATGTGAAAGAGGTTTATCTCGGGGAAAATGGTGTGCTTGCCGTACTTAAAGCCGGCAGCTTATGTATTGATAGCAGTACCATTGACCCACAAACCATCAAAGATATTGCCGAAGCAGGACGTGAACGAAATATTGATGTCTGTGATGCCCCTGTTTCGGGCGGCACAATTGGTGCTCAAGCCGGCACGCTCACCTTTATGGTGGGGTCAGATGATGCCACGTTTGAAAAGGCCAAATCAGTACTCAGTCACATGGGTAAAAACATTGTGCACTGTGGTGATGTAGGTGCAGGGCAAATCGCCAAAATCTGTAACAACCTGATTTTGGGTATTTCAATGGCGGCTGTTGCAGAAGGTATGGCACTCGGTGCCAAGCTTGGTATTGACCCGCAAGCTTTGGCAGGTGTGGTGAATAGCTCAAGCGGCCGCTGTTGGAGTTCAGAAGTGTGTAATCCTTGGCCAGAAATTTCAGCCAATGCACCTGCAGGCCGTGGTTATTCCGATGGGTTTGCAACACAGCTGATGTTAAAGGATTTAGGGCTTGCCATTGAAGCAGCTGGCCAAGTGAAACAACCGATTTTATTAGGTGGTTTAGTGCAACAGATGTATCAGCAGCTTTGTTTACAAGGCAATGCCCACTTAGATTTTTCCAGCATTATTCAGCAATATCTTCCTAAAGAGGTTTAGGGTTTCGATCCTAAACTTTAGGTCTCAATGGATGGGACTTAAAAAATTAAACTGCGTCAGCAATAACAATAAATTTGGCAGAGGTCACGGATATGTTGAATTATCAAAATAAGGCATCAGTTTTTGATTTAAATGAAGCGGCAAAACAAGTGCTAAGCGGTTCATTACATCAACTCAACGCATGTTATGAATGTTGTGATCGTCATGCTGAAGCAGACAGTGAAAAAGTTGCGTTGTATTGGCAAGGCAAAGACGGTCGTAAAGAACAATATACCTTTAGTCAGCTAAAAAAATGGTCGAGCCAATTTGCCAATTTTTTAAAGGCTCAAGGCGTGCAACAAGGTGATCGTGTATCGGGCTTATTGCCACGCACAGTTGAATTGTTGGTGGTTATTTTAGGGGCATGGCGGATTGGTGCCGTATATCAACCTTTATTTACTGCCTTTGGCCCTAAAGCGATTGAGCACCGTTTACAGCTGGCAAAAAGCAAATTTGTAATCACAGATGTTGGCAACAGAAGCAAACTCGATGAAGTCGCGCAATGCCCACAGATTATTACGGTTGCAGATATCGCAGGTTTAGGTGTTGAAGCCAGTGATTTAGATTTTTGGCAGATTGTAAATGCTGAGTCAGATCAATGTGATTTGGTCATGCAAAGCATAGAAGCGCCATTTTTACTCATGTTTACATCGGGTACCACAGGCCCTGCAAAACCTTTAGAAGTTCCACTCAAAGCGCTCATTGCATTTGGTCATTATATGCAAGATGCCATTGGTTTACGCGATGACGATGCATTTTGGAACATTGCCGATCCCGGTTGGGCTTATGGTTTGTACTACGGCATTACTGGACCGCTATTGCTTGGTCATGCGACGTTGTTCTATGAAGGTGGCTTCAGTGCAGATAGCCTCTGTCAAATTGTAAATGACTATGAAATTAATAACTTGGCAGGAGCGCCGACTGCATATCGTATGATGATGGCAGCGGATCAAACACAAATGGCGCAGCTAAAAGGAAAATTTCGCGTTGTCAGTAGCGCAGGCGAACCCTTAAATCCAGAAGTGTTTCGCTGGTTCCAGCAGGTTTTAGATGCGCCTATTTTTGACCATTATGGTCAAACTGAAGTGGGCATGGTGGTGTGCAACCATCATGGTTTAAAACATGATATTCGTGCAGGTTCAGCGGGCTTTGCCAGTCCAGGTTATCGCGTTGCTGTGGTCGATGAACAAGGCAATGAATTGACTGCAAACACACCGGGTATTTTGGCTGTCGATATCGAGCAATCGCCAATGATGTGGTTTGGAGGCTATAAAGAAAGTCGAAAATCACCGTTCATCAAAAATTACTATTTGACGGGTGATACAGCAGAACTGAATGAAGATGGCAGCATGAGCTTTGTAGGACGTAGTGATGATGTCATTACAACTTCGGGCTATCGAATTGGGCCATTTGATGTAGAAAGTGCCTTACTCGAGCATGAAGCTGTGGTGGAAGCTGCGGTTATTGGTGTGCCAGATCCTGAGCGTACTGAGATTGTGAAAGCCTTTGTTATTTTGGCTGAAGGTCAACACGCAAGCGAAGAACTCGCAGAACAATTAGGGCAATTTGTGAAAAAACGCTTATCTGCACATGCATATCCACGCCAAGTCGAATTCGTATCGGAGTTACCGAAAACGCCAAGTGGCAAAATTCAACGTTTCTTATTGCGTAATCAAGAGATTGCTAAGCAACAGGCCGCAAGCACATCAGTTTAGCTATGCCATTTTAAAATGCGGCAGGTTAATTACGCACTTGGTTTTAGATGAAAGTTCAATTGAATATATTGTTGAAATTTCGGAATGTACAGTGGGTAATATACAAATAAATACACGCTCAAAATTATGTTAAAGATCAGGCTAAAGATATAAAAGACAAGGGAATATGCAATGCAATTTACAGAAGAACAATTACTGATTCAGGATATGGCGCGTAGTTTTGCACAGGAACAAGTGAAACCGAATGCAAGTGATTGGGATCGAAATGGTACGTTTCCAAAAAATGCATTGGCACAAATGGGCGAATTAGGCTTTTTGGGTATGTTGGTGTCGGATCAATATGGTGGCTCCGATACGGGTAACTTAGCCTATGTTTTGGCCCTAGAAGAAATTGCCGCGGCAGATGGTGCAACTTCAACCATCATGAGTGTACATAACTCGGTAGGCTGTGTTCCGATTGCCAAGTTTGGCACGGAAGAACAAAAACAGAAGTATCTGCTTCCTTTAGCTCAGGGAAAAATGATTGGCGCTTTTGCTTTAACTGAACCGCATACTGGTTCTGATGCAGCTGCAATTAAAACCCGTGCAGTGAAAGACGGTGATGATTGGGTCATTAATGGAGCAAAACAATTTATTACCTCCGGTCATAATGCAGGTGTGATTATCGTTTTTGCGGTGACAGATCCGAGTGCCGGTAAAAAAGGCATGAGCGCTTTTATCGTGCCACGTGACACACCAGGTTATGACGTTATTCGTACTGAAGAAAAACTTGGTTTACATGCCTCGGATACCTGCCAAATTGCATTAACTGATGTGCGTATACCACACAGTATGATGCTTGGCAAAGAAGGTGAAGGCTTAAAAATTGCCTTATCGAACTTAGAGGGTGGTCGAATTGGAATAGCTGCTCAAGCCGTCGGTTTAGCTCGTGCGGCTTTAGAAGAAGCAACCAGCTATGCCAAAGAGCGCATCACCTTTGGTAAGCCTATTTTTGAGCATCAAGCAGTAGCATTTCGCTTAGCCAGCATGGCAACAGAAATTGAAGCTGCACGTCAATTGGTTCATCACGCTGCACGTTTAAAAGAAGCAGGACAGCCCTGTCTGAATGAAGCCTCTATGGCCAAACTTTTTTCATCTGAAATGGCAGAACGTGTGTGTTCAGCTGCACTACAAGTCTTTGGTGGCTATGGTTATTTAAAAGATTTTCCAATTGAACGCATTTACCGCGATGCGCGTATTTGTCAAATTTATGAAGGTACCAGTGATATTCAGCGTTTAGTGATTGCGCGGAGTTTATAAAAATAGTCGTTTAAATATTAGAGACAGAAACAAAGAACCAGATCAATAAAAAGGGCGACCTAATGCAATTTGAAACAATATTACTAGAGAAAAAAAATGGCGTGGGATTGATCACTTTAAATCGCCCCAAAGCACTCAATGCATTAAATACGCAGTTAATCAGTGACGTGAATCTTGCACTGGACGATTTAGAAAAAGACTCAACGATTGGCTGCATGATATTAGCAGGCTCTGAAAAGGCTTTTGCTGCGGGTGCGGATATTAAGGAAATGGCAGGGCTGAATTTTCCCAATATTTATTTTGATGATTTCTTTCATTTGGCCGATCGCATTGCACAGCGTCGCAAACCTCTCATTGCCGCAGTCAGTGGCTATGCTCTAGGTGGTGGCTGTGAATTGGCTTTAATGTGTGACTTCATTTACTGTGCAGACAACGCCAAATTTGGTTTACCTGAAGTTACTTTAGGCGTACTGCCAGGTATTGGTGGGACACAGCGCTTAACCCTTGCGATTGGTAAAGCTAAAGCCATGGAAATGTGTTTAACCGCACGTCAAATGGGAGCACTCGAGGCGGAACAAAGTGGGCTGGTTGCGCGTGTTTTTACCAAAGAGGAATTATTGGCTGAGACTTTGGCTGCAGCTGAAAAAATTGCAGAAAAGTCTTTGGTTGCCACCATGATGATTAAAGAATCGATTAACCGTGCCTTTGAAGTGAGCCTTGCTGAAGGCCTTCGTTTTGAACGTCGTACATTTCATTCGGTATTTGCCACATTAGACCAAAAAGAAGGTATGCAAGCCTTTGTAGAAAAACGTCCAGCTAACTTTAAAAATCAATAAGGATGTGCAGACATGAGCAAGGAAAATAATTTAATCATTCAGCGCCAAGGAGCTTTGGGTACGATTATTTTAGATCGGGTTTCCAATTTAAATGCTTTGACGATTGAGATGATTAATGGCATACGAACGCAACTGAAACTATGGCAACATGATGATGAAATTCAAGCAGTACTAATTAAATCAAATAGTCCTAAAGCCTTCTGCGCAGGTGGCGACATTCGTTACTTATATGATTGCTATCAAAATGGTACGGATGATCATAAAGCCTATTTTCAAGCAGAATACGACATGCTCAACGCATTGCGTAGCTATATAAAACCAGTTGTTGTGTTGTTAGATGGCTATGTTTTAGGTGGAGGTTTCGGTTTAGCGCAAGCCTGTCACATTTTGGTGAGTAGTGAAAAGTCACGCTTTGCAATGCCTGAAACTGCAATTGGATTTTTCCCAGATGTTGCTGCTACACATTTTTTATCTCGCTTAGATGATATTGGCGTGTATTTGGCAACGACGGGGGATCAGATATCGAGTAGTGATGCGCTTTATTTAGATTTGATTGATTATCATGTGCCGAGTGAAAAGTTTGCAGCTTTAGAACAGACCTTAGTGCAAACAAACCCTCTCACTCAACAAAATATAGAACAAGTGATTGCACGTTACATCACGCATCCAGCCGAAAGTGATTTACGACAAAATGCCCAAAACATTAGTAAGCATTTTGCTTATGCAGATGTGTCCGAAATTGAGCAAAGTTTAGAACAGGAACAAGACGCGATCAATCAAGCTTGGGCGAGCAAAACATTAAATACTTTGCAACAGCGTTCACCGATTGCCAAACATATTAGTCTAAAACTACAACTGGCAGGTCGTAGCATGTCTTTACAGCAATGCATGCAAGTTGAACGTCATTTACAAGATCTTTGGTTTGATCATGGCGACATTATAGAAGGTGTTCGTGCGTTGATTGTTGATAAAGATAAACAGCCAAAGTGGCAACAACATAATCCAGCATTAGATCAAATTTTGGCTGAAATTATTTAAATTTTAACTGAATGATCACCATACCCAGAAAAAAAAGTTTAAACGTATTTCAAGTATGCGCAGAGAAAGGAAATTGAGAATTTCTCTGCATTTTAAAGCAACGGTTCATTTTAATTTCGTCGGGAGATGTAAAAAGGAAATCTTAAATTTATTCAACTTACCCAGTATGGATAAATCAAATCAAAACTCAAAAAGATCGATATAAGGAACATAGTGATGCAGGATATTCAACAAAATCATCCTCAGGACAAGAAGTCCTCACACCGCTTAGCCGGTATTTCTAGCATGGTGGGAACCACCATTGAATGGTATGACTTTTTTATTTACGGTGCAGCGGCCGCGCTGATTTTTAACAAGCTGTTTTTCCCAAATTTAGATCCACTAACGGGCGTCTTAGCAGCTTTTGCGACATATGCAGTTGGTTTTATTGGTAGACCGCTGGGTGGCATAGTATTTGGTCATTTTGGGGATAAAATTGGCCGAAAATCCATGCTGCTTGTCACGCTCATGCTGATGGGAATTCCTACAGTTATGATTGGACTATTACCAACCTTTGAAAGCATTGGCTATTGGGCAACGGTGTGTTTGATTATTCTTCGTTTTGTCCAAGGCATGGCCATGGGTGGTGAATGGGGCGGCGCAGTATTAATGGCAGTTGAACATGCACCTCAAGGCAGTAAGGGCTTCTGGGGAAGCTTACCTCAGGCAAGTACTGGTGGTGGATTACTCTTAGCATCAGTGGCTTTAGGTTTGGTTTCGATGCTACCTGAAGAAGCATTATTTAGTTGGGGTTGGCGTTTACCATTCTTAGCAAGTATTGTGCTTTTAGCGGTGGGTTGGTATATCCGTGTGAAAGTTCCTGAATCTCCAGACTTTGAAAAAGTGAAAGAGAAGGCTGAGCACGTTAAAGTACCAGCGCTACAAGTCTTTAAAAAGCACCCGAAAGAACTCGTGACTATTGTGCTATCACGTGCAGCAGAAAACGCATGGTTCTATTTGGCATCTACATTTGCATTGGCTTATACAACGACACAACTTGAAATTCCGCGCCAAGATATTTTGTTCGCAACAATCTGTGGTGCCGCAGTGATTATGGTGGTCACACCAATCTTTGGGCATTTTTCAGATAAAGTCGGTCAACGCAATATGTTTCGATTTGGTCTGTGTGTGTTAGCTCTATATAGTTATCCATTTTTTGCCATGTTAAATACCAAAGATCCAACTTTGGTTTGGGCTGCAATTGTAATTGGCATCGGTTTGGTTTTCCCATTAATGTATGCACCACAGTCACAGCTCTTTGCACGTCAATTTCCTGCGGAGATTCGCTATAGCGGTATTTCGATCTCAGTACAATTCGCAGGTGTATTAGGTGGTGGCCTTGCACCATTAATCGCTACAAAGTTGTTGAGTATTGGCGGGGGCAGCCCACATCTGATTATTTACTACATTATTGGTTTTGCAATCGTAGCTATCATTGCATCATCATTTTTAAAGCCTGATATGATCAAGTCTAAGAATGCAAATGCACAAAAATCAGTGAAACCTGTTTTAAATGATTCATAAATTAATTTTTAAGTGTTTAAACTTTCAAAATTCATTAAGTGAATAAATTGATGCTTAATTTGAACAAAACATGAAGAAAATTTAAAGTTAACATGAGCCACATACAGCTTTGTATGTGGCTTTTTTACATAAAAAACACCATTTTTCGCTCATACTAAATTATTAAAGTTTTCTAATTTATATATAAATAATTGAAAAATATAAATATATTTAAGATTGGTATTGAGTTGGATTCTTTAAGTGAATTTTACTCATCTTTGGTTTAGATTAAATCATTTTTATTCATCTTAACTTTCACGTATAAATTACTGCATACAGAAATTCTAATTAACGAAATTTTAGGTAGACACTCCCATGAGTCAAAAATTTGCATGTTCAATTAAACGTATTCGTTTTGATGAAAACTATCAACCAGCTGACAGCACACGCCTGACTACGAACTTTGCCAACTTAGCACGTGGTGAGCACCGTGAAGAAAACCTACGTCGTACATTGGCAATGATCAATAATCGCTTTAACACTTTAGCGAAATGTGACAACCCAAATGCGGACCGTTATTCACTTGAAATTGACATTATTTCTGCTGAACTCGATATAGAAGGTAATGGCCAAACTTTCCCATTTATTGAAACTTTGAAAAGTACCATCATCGATCATAAAACCAATCAACGTATTGAGGGGATGATTGGTAATAGCTTTTCATCTTATGTACGTGATTATGATTTCAGCGTGGTATTGCCCGCATTGGGTTGTAAGTTCAATGAAAAGCCTGAAGACTTTGGTGATTTACACGGTAAACTTTACCAACACCTTGTTAATTCAGATGTATTCAAAGCTGAATTTAAAAAACAGCCAGTCATTTGCCTGAGTATTTCAACCACTAAAACGTATTATCGCACTGCGAATGTTCACCCAATTTTAGGCGTGGAATACACCAATGATGACTATTCACGTACAGACGATTATTTCGCAAAAATGGGGTTAAGCGTTCGTTATTTCAAACCTGAAAATGCGACTGCACCATTGGCATTCTATTCTGCAAATAACTTGTTAAGTGACTATACAGATTTCGAATTAATCAGTGCAATTAGCACCATGGAAAGCTTCCAAAAAATCTACCGTCCAGAAATTTACAATACCAATGCAACAGCAGGTTTAGTGTATCAACCAAGTTTAAATTTCCAGGATTATTCATTGACTCGTATTGTCTATGACCGTGTTGAACGTGGTCAACTGGCGGTTAAACAGGGTAAATGGACTGAAGAAAACTTTATCAAGCCATATAAAGAAGTGCTTGAACAATGGGCTGCCAACTTCACAGTGGAAAATGCAAACGCTGCTTAACTTAGATACCAGATTAACGAATTTAGAGAAAGAAGATTAGACATGGCCCTTGTACACCCAAAACAGCTATTACCGACATCAACAGCAGGCAGCTTACCGAAACCATCTTGGCTTGCAGAACCTGAAAAGCTTTGGTCACCTTGGAAATTGCAAGATCAAGAGCTTTTGGACGGAAAAAAAGACGCATTACGCTTGGCTTTGCATGAGCAACAGCAAGCAGGCATTGATATTGTCAGTGACGGCGAGCAAACCCGTCAGCACTTTGTGACCACGTTCATTGAGCATTTGGATGGCGTAGATTTTGAAAAACGTGAAACCGTAAAAATCCGTGACCGTTATGATGCGAGCGTACCGTCTGTAGTGGGTGCTGTATCTCGTCAAAAACCAGTTTTTGTTGAAGATGCAAAATTTCTACGTTCATTGACAGATCAGCCGATTAAATGGGCCTTACCTGGTCCAATGACTATGATTGATACGCTTTATGACGGTCATTACAAGAGTCGTGAAAAATTGGCCTGGGAATTTGCGAAAATCCTGAACCAAGAAGCACGTGAGTTGGAAGCTGCTGGTGTAGATATCATTCAATTTGATGAGCCTGCATTTAACGTATTCTTTGATGAAGTAAATGACTGGGGTGTTGCCACTTTAGAGCGTGCATTAGAAGGTCTAAAATGTGAAACTGCGGTACACATTTGCTATGGTTACGGTATTAAAGCAAATACAGACTGGAAAAAGACACTCGGTTCAGAATGGCGCCAATATGAAGAAGCCTTCCCGAAACTACAGCAGTCTAAAATTGATATCGTATCGCTTGAATGTCAAAACTCACGTGTACCGATGGATTTAATTGAATTGATCCGTGGTAAAAAAGTCATGGTCGGTGCAATTGATGTGGCAACCAATGTGATTGAAACACCAGAGGAAGTGGCAAATACATTGCGTAAAGCGCTTCAGTTTGTAGATGCAGATAAACTCTATCCGTCAACCAACTGTGGTATGGCACCACTGGGTCGTGAAGTAGCACGTGGTAAATTAAATGCTTTAAGTGCTGGTGCAGATATTATTCGCCAAGAACTTGCACGCTAATTGTCGCGCATAGGTGATGTTATATAAGAATATGCTTCATATAAAATATCACGCAAATATGTAAATTCTATTCGATGTAATGTGGCAAGCCAGTTCTTGCTGCATTGCACTGTTTTCAGTAATACCTTTAGGCAAAACCGTTTAAATTTTGGAACCTCATCATGGTTGAAGCAATCGACTTTAAAAATGCAATGTCATCATTAACAAGTGCAGTGAATGTTGTCACTACAATGGGTGCATCAGGTCGTCATGGCTTTACCGCATCTGCAGTGTGCAGCGTGACTGATACACCACCGACTTTATTGGTGTGTATGAATAAAGCATCGCGCTCACATACCTACTTTGTGGAAAACAAAATTTTAACGGTTAACGTCCTAGGTGCGCAGCATGAACAACTTTCTAATGCATTCGCGTCAAAACTGAGTTCAGACGAGCGCTTTGCTTTAGGCAATTGGACTGAGCTTGAAACGGGTGCACCTGTATTAACAGATGCCTTGGTGAGTTTTGATTGTGAAATTGAACAAATACAAGAAGTGGGGACACATACTATTTTCATTTGTCCAATTGTTGCAATTCAAAAGAATGAAGACGATCAGGCCTTGGTTTACTTTAATCGTGCTTATCATCAGGTGGGTGAAACTGAACTTGCTTAACCCTTTTCTTTAAATTTTTAACTCAATATATCAAGATCATCTCTCGTGGAATTAATTATATTTTTAGTCATTGGCGCATTGGCGGGTTTTGCTGCTGGGCTGTTTGGCGTGGGTGGCGGCACCATTATTGTCCCATTATTATTTATCGTGTTTAGCCAAATGGGCTATAACCCTGATGTTGTGATGCATTTAGCATTAGGGACATCATTAGCCACTATTGTGGTGACCTCAATCAGTTCATTGATGGCGCACAATAAAAAGGGCGGTATCATGTGGCCGTTATTTAAAAATCTTGCACCGGGTATGGCGATTGGTTGTTTCTTCGGGGCAGGTATTGCAGGTTGGCTTTCTGCTGTGTATTTACAATTTATAGTCGGTCTATTTTTACTTTGGGTTGCATACAATATGTTTATGGGCCCAAAAAAAACGGTCGACAGTACAAAAACTTTACCTACGACTTCAGCGCAAATGGGTGCTGGAGCAGGGATTGGCATCGCTTCCGCCATTTTTGGTATTGGCGGTGGTAGTTTAACCGTTCCATATTTGACTCATTATGGCGTGGTCATGCAAAAAGCAGTCGGAACCTCTGCTGCATGTGGTTTACCAATCGCAATAGCTGGCGCTTTAGGCTTTATGCTATTTGGTATGAAAGCTGAAGTGAATGTGCCAAATACCATTGGCTATATTCATATCTATGCATTTTTAGGTATTAGTATCATGAGTTTCTTTACTGCGAAATTTGGTGCAAAAGCAGCGCATGCCTTATCACCAGCAGTACTTAAGAAATGCTTTGCTGTGTTACTGGTTTGCGTCGGATGCTTTTTCTTGGTGAAAGGTTTTCTTTAATTATTAATTACTAATTACTAATTATTCAGCAAGTGTATAGCCCACATTTTGTGGGCTTTTAAATTTCAATAATCACAACATTTAAGTCTTTAGTGTCATGAATATTTCATCATTAATTGCGTCACCACTAAAGTTACGGTGCCTGTGACAATGATAATAAAAATAATTTCAAATTTTAGATTCACAACATAACCTGCTTTATAGATATCCCTTTAAAAATATTCAGATTTGGCTAATGCCACTTAGATATGAGAAATCAAATGAATATTTTCGCGTAAATACAAAGCTATTCTTCATCCATCACTTGATGGCGTTCCTGATGGTAGCCTTCTTCGGTTTGACCAACTTTCCAATATGGCACGGCATACATGTTGGCTTTATTAACGCCAAACTTATTTCTAAATAAATGACGGAGTGAAACTACACGTGTATTTTCACCCGCCAAGCTCACAGAAATATTGGAGTCAAGCCAGTTCAATCGTTGCATTGCATCTTCAATTTGAGTTTCAATATTGGTTTGATTGATCAGCCAATTTATATTGACAGCTTTAGGATGAATAAGTTCAATACGGTCATTTTCAGCTTCAATTTCAATCCAAACTTCCCCTTGTGCATGCTCAGGAAGTAGCTCTACAGATGCTGCAATCATCGGCAGTGCTGACAAATCGCCAATAAACACCCAGTAATTTGCTTCAGGGTTAAAGCGTGGGCGTCCTCCAGGCCCAGCTAGACCTAAAATTTGGCCTGGTTGTGCTTGTTTTGCCCAGTTAGCAGCAATACCAAATTCTGTATGACGAACAAAGTCCACAACCAACAATTGTTCATTTTCTAAAAAATGACGAATCGTATAGGTACGTGTGATGGGCTTGTCTCCATTCGGCCAAACGACTTTTCCTTGTTCATTTCGGCTCGGTAAAATGGGTTTTAATTCAGGCTGTTCTGGAAAAAAGAATTTTATATGTGCGCCATTTTGATTCTTAGGAAAATCCGAAAAATCTTCACTAGAAAAATAGACCCGCTGTAGATGAGGTGTAATTTTCTCTGACGACTGTACAGAGATATAACGTGGCAATGGGAGTGAATTTTGAGCCATGATTATTCTGCTATTTTGAGTGAAAAGAGGGGGCTGTATACGTGTAAAACAGAGCATTCTGTGGTTTAAATGTAATGTAAATAAAAACTATTTGCAAATGATAATGATTATACTTAGTATTTCTGCGCGACCCAATTAGTGTCGTCGGTGCTTTTCTATAAATACATTTAGATTTTTATACTTCTTTATAAAAATTGTTTGATCTACGGTATAACTCATGCAAACAATGGATTCTTTAGCTCCTTTAACTCGTGCACAACACAGTATGTGGAAGGGACATCATTATCATGGCAGTTACCCATTTCACACCGCAGAATGGTTGGTGATTGATGGCCCATTAAATCGAGAATTATTTCATCAAGCAATTGAACTAACCTTAAAGGAAGCTAAGGCTTTACATTGGCGTGCATTAGAAAAAGATGGCAAAGTTTACCGTGTAGATGATGTTGCACTCAGAGCGCCTCAATTTGTTGATTTATCACATTTAGATGCTCAAGGAATATTAGATTGGGCTGATCAAGCAGTTGAACCGCCATTCGATTTAAGTGTCGGGCATTTATATGACTATATTTTTGCCAATTTAGGTGAGCAAAAATACGGGCTGTTCTTTAGAGCGCATCATGTAGCTTTAGATGGTTATGCTTATGGCCTAATGATTAATCGCTTCCTCGACTATTACCAATCTTTGAAAAACGGAACAGCGCTACAAAATAAGGCTTTTGATCATTTCGAGAAGTTCTTAGCGGATGAGCATCGCTATTTAGAATCAGCTAAAGCAGAGAAAGACTTAAAATTTTGGCGTGATAATTTTTCCAATGAACTGGCACCTAAGAAAAGATTAAAACGCAAATTAAAACAACCGTTCTATCAAGGGCCTCGCTATGAAGATGTCATTGATTGGGATACCCAACAAAAAATGAATACATTGGCTGCTGAGCTTAAATTGCCAAGTGCCATGGTGGTGATGGCCGTCATGATGAGCTATCTAGTGAAACAATCAGGCGATGCACAACAATGCTTTGGTGTGCCCTTTATGTCACGTTTGGGTACTGCGGCGATGCGTACGCCATGTCTTGTGATGAATATTTTACCTTTACGTCTTGCTGCTACAGATCAAGACAATTTAACTGAAACTGTAAGATTGCTCGCACAGCGATTTAATGAAATTCGTCCACATCAAAACAGCTACTTTGAGCAAATGCGTTTTGAACTAGAGGGATTCGATCCATACGAAAATATTCTATTTGGGCCCATTGTGAATTGGATTCCATATCCATTGCCTGAGCAATTTGAAGGCTGTCACTTAAGCAAAACGACCATTTCTGCGGGGCCAATCGAAGACTTTGACATTGCAATTACCAATAAATTTGTCAACGGCATTGAACGTTTATACCTTGCGGTTGATGGTCATAAAGAACTCTACAATGTTGAATCATTGGGCGAATATTGGCATGACTTTATGCATATGCTTCGCACATGGTTGGACCAACCTAAGCTCAAAGCCGGTCAATTAAATATACAAAAAAAACTGCCAGATTAATTCTGGCAGTTTGGTGAAATTCCTTTAAACACCGAGTGTTGCACCACCATCGACTACCAATTCATGCATAGTTATCTGTTTTGCTTGATCTGAGAGTAAAAACAAAATTGCGTTGGCAACATCTTCAGGTTCTGCAATTTTTTTCAGCGGAATGCCACTCCGGTATTGTTCAAGATTGCCTTCAACAATACCTGCGGGTGGTTGATCATCTGTCCAAAGTTGTTTTTGCATTTGGGTGAGGGTTGAGCCGGGTAATACCAAATTGCAGCGGATACCGTGCGGTGCCAATTCAAGTGCTAAGTTTTTAAAGAAATGGCTAACTGTTGCTTTGGTTGTTGCATACAGCCCCATATTCATGCGCGGTACTAACGCCGCATTTGAGCTAATGCTCACAATTGAGCCTGCATGACGTGGCAGCATTTGTTTGGCTACCCACTGAGACAATAATGCAGGTCCCATAAAGTTTACGGCCAAATTGTGTTCCCATTGGGCTTGAGTTGTTTCGAGCAAACTTCCCATTTCAAGAATACCTGCGGCATTAACCAAACCTGTAATCGGTTGCTCTGACCATGGGGAGTTTTGGATTTTTTCAATCAGGGAGTTTGTTTTAGAAATGTCATGAGAAATAGCATGAAATTTTTGTTTTTCGGCGTTATTTAACTGCTCAATGATTTCCCAGCTAAGAAGGTCGGGATTGAGATCGATACCGATGACTTTATGATCTTGTTGAAGTAATTTTTTTACCACCACTGCACCAATGCCACGTACAGCACCGGTCACAATAAATAATGTGGACATTTAAGAATCCTTGAATATGTTAACAAAACGTAACGATTATCATTGCTACTTGAGAATAATAATCATTATAGTTGTGGCGTTCAACTACTTTAGCTGAAATGGCAGTAGGGCTGAACGGTAAAAAAACATAATTGAAAGATGTGAGAGCAAATATGTTGCCAGTAGAACCATCAGTATTTAAAAACATGATTGGAATAACCAAGGACGACTTAATTGAAGCGGATGTTGCAGGTTTTGTATTTGCAACACCGACGGGGACGATTTCGAGTAAAAAACTTGTTGAATCGATTCAATTTGAACGTGATACAAACTTAGGCTTTGTTGAACAACAACAAACTTGGTTAAAACATGCTAAACAAAGATTGCAACAAAAAATTCAAGCAACGGGGAATGCTGAACTGATTTTAGTTGGCAGTTTGCCTTTCGATAATCGTGATTTGCCTGAAATGTCGATTGCGGAAGCAAAAAATACCTATGTCACTGAAGGACTAGATTTAACAGAGCCTCTTGAACGACTCTCACAAGTTCAAGCCACACTGATTCCTCCACAAGCAGACTATGTTGATGGCGTTGCAAAACTTGTAGCTTTAATGAAAAGCACAGAACTTGAAAAAGCAGTTTTAGCACGTGCAATTGATTTACAAAGTGAACAAAAAATTCAGATTGAAGAACTGTTTTATCAATTATTCAAAACCAACCCTGAAGGTTATACCTTTGCATTTGCACAAGACCCAAAAGAACAAGGTTGGTTCATGGGTGCGAGTCCAGAACTTTTAGTCGCAAAGCAAAATCAATTTGTATTTAGCAATCCAGTTGCCGGAACACTGGCACGTTGTGTGGATGTGGCAGAAGATCAGGAACAAGCACAGCGTTTACTTGCATCAGCGAAAGATCAACATGAACATGCTGTAGTGATTGAAGCAATTGCTGATCAATTATTACCCCTGTGTGAGAGCTTAAGTATTCCAAGGTCGCCATCTTTAATTAAGACCAGTACGGTATGGCATTTGGCTACGCCTATTCAAGGGACATTGAAAGATCCTGAAATGCATGTTTTTGATCTCGCATCAATTTTACATCCAACACCAGCAGTCTGTGGCCAACCTGCACCTTTGGCACGTCAACTCATCTCAGAGTTAGAACCATTTCAGCGTAATTTATTTGCCGGCACGATGGGTTGGAGTGATGCACGTGGAAATGGTGCTTGGGCTGTCAATGTACGCTGTGGTCGTATTTTTGAACATTCTGCACGCTTATACGCGGGAGCAGGCATCGTCGAAGCTTCACAACCGACCAGTGAGTTGAATGAAACCATTGCCAAATTTAAGACCATGCTCAATGCACTTGGCTTAAATGCAGATCAATTGACGTATCGCTAAGGTCTAATCATGTCTGAACAAACACTGTTAGAACAAAAACTTTGGGAAGGGATTGCTCAATATCCTGAAGAATTTGTTGAAAAATATATTGCGAAGGGCTATTGGTTTGGCCAAACCTTAAGTGATTTTTTTATTGAATGTGCTGAAAAATATGCACAAAACACAGCCATTATTTGTGGAGAGCGTCATTTTAGTTATGCGCAGCTACAACAACATATTGATGAATTTGCAGTTTATTTAAGTAAGCAAGGTTATCAAGTTGGCGATAGTGTGGTGATTCAACTTCCTAATATTGCTGAATTTTTCATTGCATATTTTGGTGCTTTACGCATCGGTATGCGACCTATTATGAGTTTACCTGCACACCGCCATGCTGAAGTGAGTCATTTTATTGGTCAAACCCAAGCGAAATTGTATATCTGTGCAGATCGCTTTATGGGGTTTGATTACCGTAAATTGGCATTAGAATGTAAACAACGCTGTGAAAGTTTGCAGCAAGTGTTGGTTATTGGAAATTCGGGTGAATTAAGCGGGTTTACCACGTGGCCTGATTTATCCAAATATCAACAACAGCGCGTCGTTCCGCCTAACTTAACAGCACGTCATGTCGCTTTTTTCCAACTATCAGGTGGCAGTACGGGTACGCCTAAGCTTATTCCACGGACCCATGATGACTATTTATATAGTGTTCGCGCCAGTGCCGACATTTGTGAGCTGAATCAAACCACAAAAATGTTGATGGTCTTACCTGTGGCGCATAATTTCAGTATGAGTTCAGCCGGTTCATTAGGGCTATTTTATACAGGCGGGACTTTGGTGCTGTCGCAGGACCCAACTGCAGCAGCATGTTTTGCTTTAATTAAACAGCACAAGGTTTCACATGTAGCATTGGTACCTGCCTTAGCAGCTGCATGGGTAGAGGCAGTGTCTAAGGGCGCGGAAAATATTTTTTCACAGTTAGAAGTGCTACAAGTTGGAGGTGCTCGTCTCGCAGATGCTTTGGCACGTCAATTAATTGAACAATATCAGTGTCGTTTGCAACAAGTGTTTGGTATGGCTGAAGGTTTAGTGAATTACACACGTTATAACGATGACATTGAACAGATCATTTCTACACAAGGCAGCCGTATTAGTGCCGACGACGAAATTAAAGTTGTCGATGATGAAGATCGTGAGCTGCCTCAGGGTGAGGTGGGTCATTTGTTAACACGTGGCCCTTATACCATCCGCGGCTATTTTAATGTTCCGGAACACAACCGTAATGCTTTTACAACAGATGGTTTTTACCGAACAGGTGATTTAGTCCGTATCAATGCAGAAGGAAACATCATTGTTGAAGGTCGCAGCAAAGACCAAATTAACCGTGGTGGTGAAAAAATTGCTACAGAGGAAGTAGAACAAGTACTGAATCAGCATCCTCAAATTATTCAGTCTGCATTGGTATCTATGCCTGATCAGATGTTGGGTGAGAAAAGCTGTGCCTATATTCAATGGCGCACTGATACTACTGACCCAAGTCCAACGCGTCTCATGATGCAATTACGTCAATATGTTCAGCATTATGGTTTAGCAACTTACAAAATTCCAGATCGTATCGAATTTGTTGAAGACATGCCGTATACCGCACTCGGTAAAATTGACAAAAAAGCCTTAAGACAACGCTTAGTTGCATAACACACTTTATAAAATTATAGATAGGTAAACACATGGCTATTCCACGTATCGCAAGTTATCCAATGCCACAAGCGCAAAACTTTCCAACCAATAAAGTGAATTGGACACTGGACCCAAGCCGCGCTGTACTTTTGGTACATGATCTACAACAGTATTTCTTAGATTTTTATGACCAAACCCAAGCACCTATTCCTGAACTTTTAAAGCATTGCCGTCAGCTCATTGATGAATGCCATGCGCAAGGGATTCCTGTGTATTACACCGCACAACCGGGTGATCAAAGCACTGAACATCGTCAGTTATTGACTGATTTTTGGGGTAAAGGTTTGGCAGCAGACCCAAATATTGTACAAATTATTCCAAGTCTACAGCCTGCTGAGCAAGATACGGTATTGACTAAATGGCGTTACAGCGCATTTAAAAAGAGTGATTTTGAGCAACGTATTAAAGAAGCAGGGCGTGACCAACTTGTGATTTGTGGTGTTTATGCACATATCGGTTGTTTACTGACTGCTGCAGAAGCATTCATGTTGGATATGCAAGCCTTCTTAGTTGGAGATGCATTGGCAGATTTTAGTCAAGAAGAACATGAAATGGCTTTGAAATATGCAACAGGACGTTGTGCCAAAGTCGTTGATACTACAACTGTTCTCCATGAATTAAAAGCGCCTCTTAGCACGGAGATTGTTCGATGAGCATACTCACTGTGAATTTAGAAGATTTACGTCAAACTGTAGCGAAACAATTAGGCATTGATGCCACTGAAATTCAAAACGACGATAACTTATTTATGCTCGGATTGGATTCGATGAGTTTAATGACTTTGGTCGGTCAATGGCGTGAACAAGGTATCAGCGTCGAGTTTCAAGATTTAGTTGAAGAGCCAACGCTAGAAGAATGGCAGCATCGTCTAAAACGTGTCGCTGCTTAAAAAAAATTGCCCCGTAGTGATGAATCTTAGTGATTAAGCACTACATAAACGGCCCCAGCCAATACCATAGCCACGGCCATTTTCGTTCCTCAGTTTGTAACGCGAGTGGATATTCCATGCAGTTAGACAATTATTATTCTTCACAACAATGGCAAAAGATTCAGAACTTTGCAGCGAATAAACCCAGTCCATTTTTAGTGGTTGATTTAGATCGCGTTGAATATAAATACCAAGAACTTCAGCAAAGTTTTCCGATGGCGAATATCTTCTATGCGGTTAAAGCTAATCCAAGTACTGAAATTATTCAGCGCTTAGATAAACTTGATTCTAGTTTTGATATCGCATCCATATATGAACTTGACCGTGTATTGGCTTGTGGTATTTCACCTGACCGGATTTCATTTGGGAATACCATTAAGAAAGCTGCTGATGTGAAATATGCTTATGACAAGGGTATTCGACTCTTTGTCACTGACGCGCAAGCAGACTTAGAACAAATCGCACAGCATGCACCAAATTCACGTGTCTTTGTCCGTGTATTAGTTGAATCGGGTACAACTTCAGATTGGCCATTATCACGTAAGTTCGGATGTGATACCCAAATGGCGATTGATCTAATGGTCAAAGCCGAGCAATTAGGTTTACAGCCTTATGGGGTGTCTTTCCATGTGGGGAGTCAGCAAAATGATGTCACCGTTTGGCGGACGGCATTAAATACGGTTAAGGACGTATTTGATACGCTGGAACATCAACACGGTATTCAACTTGAATTAATTAATGCTGGTGGTGGTTTTCCAGCACGTTATTTGGCTGATATTGACAGCATTCAAGATTATGCAAACCGCATTCAATGCTATATCGATGAATGTTTTGATCGTAAAGTTACGCTATTTTTAGAACCAGGCCGTTCCTTAGTTGGAGATGCAGGGGTATTGGTCTCTGAAATTGTACTGATTGCCAATAAATCAGAACAGGATGAAAAACGATGGATTTATACCGATGTGGGTGTGTTTAATGGTTTGATTGAAACCTTAGGTGAGATGATTAAATATCCAATCTATACACCTAAAATGCATAATGATGCTCCAAAATCAAATGTCGTTTTGGCGGGGCCGACCTGCGATTCGACCGATATTATGTATGAAAAGATTGCCTATCCTTTACCACAGGATTTGGTCATGGGCGATCGGTTATATTGGCTGAGTACCGGTGCTTATACCACCTCATACGCTTCGGTGGAGTTTAATGGTTACCCACCGTTAAAAACATTTTATCTTGAATAAACAATATTATATATAAGCAAAATTGCCCAATCCTATCTAAATATATAGGATTGGGCATTGTCATTTTAAAAATGACGACGACATAAAGTCATTAGAATGAATTAAGTCATAAGTATAGAACTGGACATTAGATCACAATTGTAGGGTGTACATTTTGAAATTTATTGCATTTTTCTTTGTCTTGCTTGGAAGTGCTCTGATGTACTGTACACATCCAAATCAAATTATATTAAAAAGGCCACTCACTTCAATATGTCGTTGGTTTGGGTTAGGGGCGATCATCCTTGCACTAATCTTATTTTTAATTTCTGTACCAAAATTAGTCGCGATATTTATGTGGCTGTTAACCATGCTCATCGTCTGGTCATTTTTTCCATTTATTTCTTTAATGATAAAAAAATCACACTCATGAATTCACTCTTTCAACAGAAAATCCAGCCTGATTGGTGGTCGAAATCTTTTGCAGGCTTTTGCTTGGGGTTAAGCTTTGCCGTGCTATGCGCTTCAATTATTACAATCTGGGCGATGCAAAATTTAAGTCCGGCCTTAGCGCCACAATTTGGTATGTGGTCTATTCCTTGGATTTGGTTACCTGTTTGTTTTATTGCCTATTTCATACCCAAAGGATGGCAAGCCATTCTAATTTATACGCTGCTAAATCTATTTACTTATGCTGTACTGCGTTGGATGCGGGGGTTTTAAGATGAAAGTACGTACTGATATTATTCGCCACGCCAAGACCCTCCATACATGGGTTGGTATCTGCTCAGGCATTTTCTTATTCATCTGTTTTTTTGCAGGTGGACTGAGCATGTTCCAACATGATTTAAGTCGTTGGGCAACACCACCGCAACAACAACTGGTACCGATTACTGCACAGCAATATGACCCTTTGATTCAGCAGGTACAAGCGAAACATCCTGAAACTCTAAAAAGTTTTCAACTGAACTTTGATTCTAAGGAATTTCATTATGCACCTATGCAATGGCAAGCCGTTGCTCAAAAAGGGCAAGATGACCATGACTTTGATACATATCAAGAGCAGATGCTGGCAAGCTTCGATGCCGATGGCCGTTTACAGGTTGAACAAGAAAACCTGTCTAAAATGGGATGGTTAATCGAGCAGTTACATGAAACGGCGGGTATACCAGGTACTTTAGGTCATCATACATTGGGAATGTATGTGATGGCGGTCATTTGTGTGCTGTACTTCTTGGCGTTAATGACTGGACTGATTGTATTATTACCGACCTTGGTTAAAGATTATTTTGCTATTCGAGCGGGTAAGAACAAAAAAAGATTTTGGCTAGATGCGCATAATGTGGTTGGTATAACCAGTTTGCCTTTTCATATTATTATTAGTGTTACCGTGATTTCATTTGCCTTCCATGATGTGTTCTATGATGCCATTGGAACATTAACAGGTAAGGGGAAGTCTTTATTTCAGCGACCACCTGCTGTGAAAATCGTAGAGCCTGTAGCGACGTTAAATGTTGAGAAACTTTTAGAAAAGATGCAAAAGCAAATGCCTGAATATCAGGTCAGTTCGATTAGTTTTAACAACCTTGATCAACCTGAAAAAGCATCGGCACGGGCTAATCTGTATAGTGCAGATCAAATGCTGAGGGGTGATCGTTTTGATGTGGTCGTTTTCAATCCATATTTAAATAAGCCTTTAAGTACCAGTAATTTAAATACCCATGCAACGCCGGCAGATCAAGTAATCCGCTCAATGTTTAGTTTGCACTTTGGTAATTATGGTGGAGACTTAACCCGCTGGCTTTATTTGATTTTAGGTCTAGGGGGGGCATTTTTATTTTATTCTGGAAATCTACTTTGGATTGAATCACGTATTAAACGTCAAAAACCAACAGATACAAGAACAATTAAGCAACGTAAAGATGTTAAGGCTATTGCGAATTTAACTGTCGGAGCATGTTTAGGTTGTATGATTGCTATTTTTAGCAGCATGTTGATTGGGCGTTGGGGATATGTCATATCCTCAGAATTAACCAGTCTAAACCATTGGTTTATGTACAGTTACTATATCGTCTTTGTTTTGACACTGGTTTACTGCTTTATCGTTGGTGCGGCAAAGGCTTTACCTCAGTTACTCATGCTGACTGCGCTTATTCTTTGTGCATTACCACTGACCTCTATCATTGCATTAATGCTACCTAATATCGGTCTTTGGGCATCTTCATCTTATTTGTGGTGGATTGATATTACGGCTGTTATTTTTGCGGCAATTTTTATACGTTTTTATATTCAAGCGAAGCGCCGACAAAACAACGCTGAAAATGGAAGTATTTGGACAGTATAAGTTAGGCAAGGCAATGTTTTAAAACCTTGCCTAAATTTAAAAGGTAGTCATTTGACCGATCATGAATAAAATGTCATTTTAAGTATTTGATAGAACTAACAAATTAAAAGTAAACGTAGTTGATCGTTTTCAACCGGTGCACGATGCACACAAGGCAGCACTTGTTGTGTAGGATGATCGACGGCTAAACGCCAAAAGTGACCTGTGCCTAAATTGATTGGAACAGCATTATCATTGGCCTGGTAATGCAAATCAAAGAAATATTCTTCTAAAAAACTGTCAAAACCTGTTTCGGGGCCATCATATAAATTGAACAACTGATTTCGTATTTCAGGTATTTGTATTTTCTGCTGAACTTGATCATTCGGTAGAATGTCACTCGCTGCACCATAATAAGTACATAAGAAGGTATCAGTTGCGATGGGTGAGCGATCTACGTGAAACGAATAGACATCGGTCGAAATAAAATCTAATTCATTATCACGCTCATAATGCTTAATGAGGTTGAGTGATGGCAAGGCACCAATATCAGTTAAAAGCTGCATATCGCTTAAGATAGTATCTCTTGCGATACATCCTTGTGTTGTTAAAGACAGCTGCAAAAGATCATCTGCTGATAATTCTGTAATATTGTCTGTTAGTTCTAATTTTTTAATAATTTCCTGAAAATCACCTTGTAGATCACGTGTCCAACAAAGTGCATTGGTCTTGCCTTGGAAGGGTGTTTCGATTAATTCTGGGAATGTAGTGACGCTATGAACTTGACTAAAATAAGTCAATATAGATTTCATTAATAAACAACTATGCGAGTTTTAAAAACATTAGCATAAATGATACACCGTGCTTAGTATGAGTAAACGATCTTTTATCCACTTTATAATATTGCTTGAAATAGCACGAGGGCGAATTCAAACATGAGGTGCGACAGTTTGAAAAGTCTTATGATAATCAACAAGCTGAGCAAATTTCTCTAATGGTGTAAGCCAATCTAACGCTTTTCTAGGACGAGTATTCAGTGACATGGCAAC
>NZ_VOYM01000037.1:0-6107 GCF_013420285.1 Acinetobacter sp. YH01019 | reverse complement strand
GATTAGGCATTCTGTACCGTTAGAGTTTAGATAATTAAATACATATTGTACCGAAATTAAATATTAAGTCTATAAATACGGTTTTTGAGTTGCTTTTTAAGACTTTATTTTGTTCCGTTAGGCTATAGGACAATATGACAGTAAAAATCAAACTATGTTCATAAGAAGATATAGCTAAATACTGAATTTATCAGCACACCTAAAACCCTATAAAAATGGATTTTACAGGCATTTTTATGTGCTGATCTTTTTAGAATTTAGCTATAGCTTGAGCTGTTCAGCAGCTTAAAGTTTTTTCCACAAATTTAATTATTTAAGATGAATCTAAGGTTATTTAAAAGACTTAAATGTCCGAAATTTTTATTTTGTACCTTATACACAGGGCTAGGATTAGCGAACTCATTGGAGATAAATTCTGGAGTTGTAATAGCCCTTGCCAAATTTTTCGAGCAAAAGTCTTTTTCCAAATAACGTAATGTAAATAAAAAGGACTCTATATTAGGTGTTACTGCAATCCATTTTCTATTTAAGTTATTTGCCGCATTCAAACAGACGCTATCAAAGCTGAAAGCATCCAATATTAAAGAGTCTTCATTGGTACTGGATTTAATAATAACCTCATAGGCTTTCTGCAGATTTTTAATTTGGTATGTTGAATTTTTTACTGATGCTAAGTCCCAATAATCTGTATATCTAACACCGGTATCACTTTTAACATAATCCTTTAAACGTGGATTACCTGTTCTTGACCAATGAATAAGGCCCTGTTGATCAAGTTCATCCATTTTTTCTGGAGAAAAACGCCAGTGCTTACCTTCGGGTGGATTCATATCCCTCCATTGTCTACCAGTTTCACCATGTTTTCGTACACCAGGAACATGTAAAGGCATGAGTCTAAATTGCCCCAGTGCATCCACATGAGGAAACTTTTTAGCTAAATTATCATCTGTGATTGTCTGGACCAGATCATTCCAAATAAAGTTATCTGTTTTGGTATAAAAAAGAATTACCTCATGAGCGGTTTTAGTAAAACCTTTTGATGCTTTAAATGAAGAATTATGGGTTTTTAGTAAAATTTGATTCACACACCTAGCTTCACCAAAAACTTTATCTAATATTACTTGGAATTCACTCATTAGGTGAAGATTGGAAACATGTACATATAGACTACCGTTATCAGTAAGTAATTGTCTCAATAATTCAAAATATTGACGGTAATGTTTAAGTACAGAATCTTTGTTTTTAAAGAGCCCCACAAAAAGAAAAAAATCGATCTCTGGTTTTATAACAATCAGATCAAACTCTTTGGATTGCGAAACAAGTCTATGTAAAGAGTTTATTTCATTCCCAACAATGATATCAAAGTCATTGATTTCATATTTTATTTTTTCAAAATCTTTATCAGAAATACCCGTGTCGCTATTTTCAAAGAAATAGCCAAAAGAAGGGAATGCAACAAACTCATCCATTGAAGTGTCTCAAAAAAAAATAGCTATTTGTATGGATTATATGATTGACAACCTTCATAAAACAAGTTAATTTTTTTGGTAACCAGTTTGGTTACCAAAAAAATTGTTTAAAAAAAAGAGCTTTAAAAACTCTTTTTCCCATTTATTACGATCATAAGAATATGAGGCAATAAACTACGCCACTTGGTAGGTTAGCGTAGGGATTTTTTCATAGTAGATATCGAAAGTAAAGTTATCTATATCCTCATTGTTTCTAGTTCTTGTGATCCTTTACTTTACAAGGATAAATTTATGCCAAATGTGTATTTAACCCACAATAACTTAGACTTGATGTACCGAGAGGAAAAAATCCGGAAGAGTTTTCAGAAAGAGGTCATTAAATCTGTTTTACAGAAGCTGTATGATTTTATGAGTTACGATTCTGGAAATTCATCAAATAAGATGATCACTTACTTTGGATTGAATGGATATTCAAGTCACTCTTCACATCAAGAGAAATTAGAGCAGTGGCTTCAACAAGAAATTTCGGAAGTTTACCTGCATGATATAAGTCAGGAAGAAGTCGTTGAGATTTTATGGAAAAAAATTCTCGATATCATTAGCCATTAATTTTTATACAGGCTGTACTAGATTAATCTAGTACAGCCTGTATATTAAAACCAATTTACAACTAAATTAGTTTCAAATTGGTTTCTATTTAGTTTCATTCTTCCTTTAACTTCTTCAGTGCAAATCTAATAATCCCATTATGGAGCAACATAAAACTGGACGTATGATCGGTGGTTTCTCATTTACGTTCATAACTAAGCAACAACCTAAGGAAGTCACGCACAGCAAAGCTAAGAAGCTAACAGACAAGCAGATTCAATTCTTTGCAAACAAGCTAGCTCACCATGATCCATTTGCAAGCCAAAAAGCTGCAGTAGGGGAAAGCTATGCTGATCTAGAGAAAAGGCTCCTGATTGAACTACAAGATCCCGAGGTTGTCAGAAAGTATTCTAGTGTCCTCAAAGAGTTAGGTCTTGAGATGTGATGTACAACTAGATTAGTTGTTTAAAACAACTAATCTAGTTTTTTAATAGTTGTAATTTGATTGCAAAAAATTAAGCAGCAGAGAGCTCTTCTGCTAATTGCTCAGCCTGTTCAAGCACAGTCTCAGTAGCCAATAAAGCCATATCAGGTGGATAGCCATACTTCTTGAGTAGACGCTTCACAATGACTCTCAGCTTCGCCCTGGCAGCTTCTTTGATGGTCCAATCCAAGGTTACGTTCTTACGAATAGACTCAGTCAGCACAACAGCGAGTTCGCGCAGGATCTCTTTTTGCATCAACTCTCTAGCACTGTCATTGTCTGCAACTGCTGAATAGAACGCATATTCATATTCAGTCAGGTTGAGTTCCTCTGCCATTTTGTCTGACTCTTGGATTGCCTTAGCCAACTTGATGAGCTCATCAATCACTTCGGCTGCAGTCAGTACCTTGTTCTGATAGCCCTTGATCGCAGAGCTCAGCATCTCCATGAGCTTTTTACCTTGCGTGACACTACGCTGCTCTCGCATCTTGATCTCATCGCCTAAACAACAATGACAAACACCGACTAAAAGGGGCGTTTTACGATGAAAAATTCGAACTTGGAGCTTATGCAGAGCGCCTTCGAGAGGCAGAATCAAATAAACCAACTGATCGTGAGCTTGCAGCTGCTCTCACAGACGCTGATCAACTTCGAGAAACTTATCGAGCAAAGCGAGCTGCCTATCATGAACAGTACCACCCTTTTAAACGGGATAGAGAGTACGACAAGATCCATAGAATCCAATCTAAGCTCGATTTTGACCGAGGTGGGGAATCTATCACCACAAGTGCTGCAAGAAGCAACAATGGACTATCTAGTAGCGTTAAAAGCAATCCACGAGCAGATATCGAATACAGATATATCGAAACTCCAACGGCTTTCAGTCTCAATCGAATCGCTGCAGACCGAAATCAACAAAGCAATTGGCAGCATTTCGATAGATCAGAAGAGCATCCAAGCCCAAGTCCAGGCCCAAGTGAAGCAGGCGATAGAAGAGAGCCAAAGCGAGCTAATAGAGACCGGAATTCAGTCGCTATTAAACTCTCAAAAAGCCAAATACATGACATGGGCGAGTACAGTTTTTGGGGGGCTGATGATTTTAATCAGTTTTTATACGATCTATCAGTTCAGTACAAACCTAAAAACCATCCAAGCACAAAAAGAAATGATTCAACAGAATTCACAAACAATTCAGAGCCAACTCAATTACCTAAACAGCATACGGAGATAAGTTATGCAGACCGAGATCGACCAATTTTTGACAGAGCAAAACGCCTTGTTGAGTCAACAAAACAGCTTGTTAGCAGAACAAAACGAAGCCTTGAGTCAACAGGTCAGTTCATTAAAGAATATTTTGACCACTTACAGCGAAGTAGAGCAGAGTTTAAAGGACAAAATCAACAACTTGAACTCAGAGAAAGAAGCTCAACAAGCCTTGATTTTGGCTATGAAAGTAGAACTTTCAAAGCTCGAGCAGGGCGAATTTTCGGAGCAATTACAGCAAGCATTTCAAGAAAACTTGAGAACCCAGTTACAAATGCAATTAACGACAGCATTAAATCAACTGGATTTAAACAGCATTGTCAGCGACCTGGTAAAGATCGAATTAAAATCCATTCAACAGACGCTAGACACACAGCAGACAGACCTGGAGACAGCACTCTCAACCATCTTGCAATTGCAGCTACCCACCGACTTTTACACAGACTTGGAGATGCAAAGCAAGCAGATCAATACGCTTGGGGAAACTGTAGAACGATTAATGACCTTAATCAACAACTTGAACAACTAGAACCCCTAGTCGCTAAAATTCGACCCAAGCCAAAGCCGGCTACAGATTTCCGTGACTTGAGAATTGACGCTTATTACCCTGGTTACGTTGCTGATCACAAACAACTTTCAGCCCAACAACAGCAAGCATACAACGATAATAATCTATTGCAATTGATTGGTTGTGTGCAGAAAAAAGCTCAAAACTTGGAGAAATACATCAGCCAAGCAAGCAGAATGATCAATACATGGGACTATGACAAAATCGAGGAGATCATCAAAAACGACCAACGCATGCTTAACTATCTGAAATGTGAAATTATTTTAGAGCCTCAAAATGACCATTTGAAACATCAAAGAGCGTCATATCAATCGTGTTTAGAGAGTTTTGAGAACATAAAGAGCCATATCCACGAGGTGAAAAAGCCTAATCCGACTCCTCAAAGCGATGTCTTAGAGCAAACTTATGAACCTGAAAAGCAGCCAAATCGTGATTATGATCTAGATTTTTAATTTCAGCATTGATGATATAAACCGTCCGCTTCGATAATAGCAAAAGCGCAGATTCTACAAGCGGACATTTCTATTTGGGGTTTACACAACAAAAAAGGGAGCTGTAAGCCACTGCTGTCCCATAGTTTGATTTAAATAAAAAAACCTGAGTCCGAACAGTTAAAATATGAGTGCAAACAAACACTTTAACGACCAGGATTCAGGTTTTGTCACATCAGAATACCGTATTTCATCAGTTAATTAAACCAGTCTTACGACAAGATTTTGAACGGCTTGCTAAACAACATCATGTTGGGCAGAAATTCAGATCTGCTTCTCGATGGGATCAGTTTATTGCCCTGTTAATGTCCCAACTTTCCTGCCGACAAAGCCTACGGGATATTCAATCCAATCTTGAGTCCCAGCAGGAAAAGCTTAATCATCTCGGAGCAAAGTCTATTCCCCGAAGCACGCTGGCACGAATCAACGAGGAGCAACCTGCTGCCTTGTATAAACAGATGTTTCATCAATTACTGCAATACTGTGAAAAATCAAAAGTAGCCCATAAATTTCGCTTCAAGAATCCTCTGTATTCCCTGGATGCCAGTCACATTGATCTGTCGCTTTCCTTGTGCGCATGGGCCAAAGTTCATGATTCAAAAGCCAGCATGAAACTCAGCATAGGATTGAATCACAGCAATCATATTCCTGAGTTTGTTGCAGTTGAAAATGGTAAAGAAAATGACATGGTACAAGGCCGAAAATTCCAGTTTCCCTCTGGCAGTATTGTGGTCTTTGACAAAGGCTATGTAGATTATCAATGGTATGCGAATCTGACCGCTCAAAATATTGGCTTTGCTGAATAAGCCGTCATGAATAGGTTTGTGCAACAAAGCCCTCTATAGCTCACGGCTTTTGGTTGTTGAGCTTTTTGAGTAGGTGATTGCTTATATTTTATCGTTTGTTTTGTTGTTTTAATAGCTGTATCAATAGCTGTATTGAAAGAGATGCTTGGAAGGATCTGTGCTGCTTCCAGGACATTACTGATCAATTTGGATTGGTATATCAAGTCATGGAGAATAAAGTTGTTGTTCTGGTCCTATATGTTGATAGACGAGGTAGGGTCTATAAAGGCATGCAATCAAATTGGCTCACGGCTTTTGGTTGTTGAGCTTTTTGAGTAGGTGATTGCTTATATTTTATCGTTTGTTTTGTTGTTTCGATAACTGTATCAATAGCTGTATTGAAAGAGATGCTTGGAAGGATCTGTGCTGCTTCCAGGACATTACTGATCAATTTGGATT
>NZ_VOYM01000032.1:0-28337 GCF_013420285.1 Acinetobacter sp. YH01019 | reverse complement strand
CTGGACAAAATGACTCCAGATGAGTTTTACTATGACCAGCTACCACAACAAAATAAGGTAGCTTAACTAGAGCAGAATATCACTTATAAATAAGCTTTTAGTTGTTCAAACAAGTGGGACCACCTCTTAACTTACCAATTAATTCAGCAATGTCACTTAGTCTACAAAAGCAAGCCATTAAGTGGTTGGGCACCAATGATGATGATATTGCTCAAACAGGATGGTGGTTATCGGCTAAAGATCCTGTAAACATTGGTGAAGTGATTCCACAAGATTTAATTAATATTGAACAGTTTTTTCCTCAAATTGGTACAGCAGTCAGTGCTTACCTAAATACTAATCCTGCCAAGACCAGCGATTTGGGTGGTTTATTAAAAATTGGTGCTTTGACAGCAAATATTGGTAATGTGGATTTAAGCAAGTCACCACTAAAACTTAATGTTGAAAACTTAATCCTAAATGGGCAAGGTTTTGCACCGAACTGTTTTGGTGGTTTGAAATTCTGTTAAATGCTGATTGCAACATATAAAAAACCTCCGAATTGGAGGTTTTTTTATTTTGTATCTACATGCGGACTTATTTATGGAAAATCCGTGCTTTATCACGTTGCCAGTCACGGTCTTTTTCAGTCGCGCGTTTGTCATGTAATTGCTTACCTTTTACCAAAGCAATTTCCAATTTGGCATTTGGTCCTTTCCAATAACACGCTAAAGGCACACACGAATAGCCTTTTTGGTTAATCGCACCTTGTAACTTTTCAATTTCACGACGATTAAGTAAAAGCTTACGTGTACGTGTCGCTTCAGGTACAACATGTGTTGAAGCACTTAGCAAAGGCTGTACTTGCGCACCAAATAAGAAAGCTTCACCATTTTTAAATGTAATATAACTTTCCACAATGGTCATACGACCCGCGCGCATAGACTTGACTTCCCAGCCTTGTAGAGAAAGGCCAGCTTCAAATTTTTCTTCGATAAAATAATCATGACGAGCACGCTTGTTGAGTGCAATCGTTCCGCCGTTATTCTTTTTAACTACAATACTTGCTTTCGCCATAATCTGATACTTCCAAACTTAAGACTATTGTACCCGAACTTTTGAAGAGATGAAGTTTTTAAATTAATCGAGTTACTTCACCTATAAATCAAGATTTTGCTAAAATACCCATCTACAAAATAAACAGAGTACAGCTGGATGTCTAAAACTCGTGTAATTTATCCGGGCACATTCGATCCAATTACCAATGGTCATATTGATCTAGTCACTCGTGCATCACGTATGTTTGATGAAGTTGTTGTGGCAATTGCAATTGGTCATCACAAAAACCCAGTATTTAGTCTGGATGAACGTGTCGCACTTGCACAAGAGTCATTAAGTCATTTGTCTAATGTTGAATTTGTAGGTTTTGATGGTTTGTTGGTAAATTTCTTTAATGAACAAAAAGCCACTGCGGTACTGCGTGGTTTACGTGCAGTTTCAGATTTTGAATATGAATTTCAATTGGCAAACATGAATCGCCGTTTAGATTCTAAATTTGAAGCGGTATTCCTAACACCATCAGAGCAATATTCTTTTATTTCATCGACATTAGTGCGTGAAATTGCTCGTTTAAATGGTGATGTAACACAGTTTGTTCCTCAAGCGGTGGTCGAAGCCTTTAAACGGAAACAACAACAAGGCTGGTAGAGTGTCTTTATATATCACTGATGAATGCATCAATTGCGATGTTTGCGAACCTGTATGCCCAAATGAGGCAATTTTTATGGGTGAGGTCATTTATGAAATTAATCCAGACCTATGTACGGAGTGTGTAGGTCATCATGACAAACCACAATGTCAGTTGTTTTGTCCTGTAGATTGTATTCCGCTTGATCCATCACATGCAGAAACCCAAGAGCAACTTTTGCAGAAGTATGAAAAACTGATTGCTCAAAAAACATCAAGCAATTAGTTTGCAAATTTGTTAGAATTCGCCCCGAAGTGAACCAGACGATCGCTGCTGTGTATAGGTCTTCGTGACTAAAGCAGGGGAGGAAAGTCCGGGCTTCATAGGGCAAGGTGCCAGGTAACGCCTGGGCGGCGTGAGCCGACGGAAAGTGCAGCAGAGAGTAGACCGCCTTCATTATGGTTTTGAGCAATCAAAATCGGAGGTAAGGGTGAAAGGGTGCGGTAAGAGCGCACCGCATGACTGGTAACAGTTCATGGCATGGTAAACCCCACCGGAAGCAAGACCAAATAGGGATCCTTTAGGCATGGCCCATGCTGGATCCGGGTAGGTCGCTTGAGCGTATGAGTGATTGTACGCCTAGAGGAATGATCGTCCTCGACAGAACCCGGCTTATCGGTTCACTTCAACAAATTTTGATCAAATACGCGCATTATGGGCTTGACGATATTTAAATATCCCTCCATAATGCGCGCACAGTTTAAGGCTATGTAGCTCAGTTGGTTAGAGCACCGCACTCATAATGCGGGGGTCACAAGTTCAAGTCTCGTCATAGCCACCATATTCAAAAAAAGACCACTCCGATTGAGTGGTCTTTTTTTATGTCTCAATTTTCCAAATTTAAAAAAATTAACGATAAACAAAACGACGCATACTTGCACGTAAGGCAAATGCGCCATGCATATATACGCCCCCGAGCCAATACGGCACATTAAAAACTTCTGAATAGCGATATTTGACTAACCCAAATTCAGCTAATAGTCCTTCAAAGAACATGCCACCAATGGCAAGCATGATGGCTAATATCAGTAGCCATGTACGCTCATAGCTAAATAACCAGCGAATAAAAAAGCTAATATAGAAAATCCAGCACAATGCTTCTGGGTGGAAGTTACCAAAACCACTGAGTATGTAGACAATCGCAAAGAGCACCAAAGCCTCAATCAATGGAGCTGTACCGTCGTGATGGCAACTGAGCTGAGTCATCACATAGTGTTTGAATAGTTGCGTAAGTTGGATGTAGCTAAATGCCATGAAAGCAAAGGCAATAAAAAAGCCGGGGAATACCCACCAAGCCTGATTAAAAAATATTGGGTCTGGATAACTAAGCGTCTGGGTATAGACATGAATCGCATCGCAAAAAGTTGCGACGACTGCTGCCAGTAGGGCAAGTATAAATATGCCTGAGAATTGAGTGGTTCTCGTCATCATTCATCCTGAAAAGTAGTGATCTTTTTATTTTGTGAGTTCTTTATAGTATGAATTTAGAGAAAAGGCTATGACAAGTTGCGAGATGCTCATGTGTTAAATGTTAATTTATAGAGCTACTGTTATACTTAATATATAGTTAACTTGATGAATATAAATAGAAATGATAGATAACCAATTGAACTGGGCTAAAGATAATTTTGAGAATATTGAAACTGCATGGGAGGGTGTTCATTGGAAAAGAAAGTGTTCACTCTTTTAAATAAATTGATTTATATCTATCAAAATCCCTTGCACAACTTATGACTAAAAAATCTAAATTTCATAATGATAGTGCAGGGCTATTATTTTAAAACATGTAATAGCTATTGTATGATTAAAAAAACCACTCAACCTAAGTGGCTATTTTTATGAAAATAAATCTGATCTTAGTATTTTTTCAATTTCTTCCATGTCATTTTTTAATTTTTCTGAAATGGGCTGAATATCTACTGTAAATTTTTGGGTTATCTCATTTTGTGCGGATTCATCAAAAAATAGTTTAGAGATGTTACTTATATACTGAGTTGTCATTTCGAAAACGTTTTTATAGCCAATTGTTATTTCAGCTAATTTGTCTCTTATGGCATCAGGGGCAAAGAATTTCAAGCGATTGCATTCATTTTGTAATGTATTTAGCTCTTTAGATAAATTTGCAAATAAGCTTTGGATGTTTTGATGATACTCACTAGTAACTTGAGCTATCATATTGGTATCATTTTTTTCAGAAGCATTAAAAAGATCAATCAAAAATTTTTGCATATAAAGGTTGATTGACTTTTGTGAGTCGATTTGTGCTTTTGAATGAAATTTGTCTAATTTACTAAAGAAGTCGCCATAAATTTCTTGCTTGATACCAAAATTCTTTTTCTTTGTTTCTAGTTTTAAATCAAAACTATGTTTTAAGCTTTCCAAATCTTTGTCTTTTTCAGCTTTATAATCAATTAAAGATTTATCATTTTTTTGTTTTTGGTAAAAAGAAAATATCATCCATAAGATATTTGAAAGTGTAAATAATATGGTAAAGAAAACAGGATTTTCACTTACAAAACTCAAAATACTTTGCATATAGAATCTTTAGGAATTTTAATAATTTAATCATGGGTTTAATTGTTTAAGAATTCTACTATATATTCAATGTTATCTGTCTGTAACTGTTCCCGCATTTTTAGAAACTGCTTTTCATCTAAGTCATAGAGCTTAAGTGAAAGCAGTTTTTCGATATCTTCTTCAGGAAAGCGATATGTAATAAGTTTAGCAGGGACTCCGCCTACTACTGCATAAGGCGGCACATCCTTGGTTACTACTGCACCTGTAGCCACCACAGCACCTTCACCAAGTGTAACGCCTTGCATAATCATGGCACGTGAGCCGATCCAGCAGCCATCACCAATGATTGTGTTACCGGCAGGTACAAAACTACGTGTATCAAACGGAAATGCTGAAATCCAGTCAGTACGGTGGAGTTGGTTACCGCCCATCATAATCACGCATTCTGCGCCAAAACAGACAAAATTACCGATATATAGCTGGTCTATCGGCTTCTCAGCTGTTGCAGGTTTATCATGCAAATAACGCACCACACAACGCTCAAAACCTTGATCCCAATATGCAGAATAATATGAATAATTACCTTTGATGTGGATATTAGGGTTCTTCACTGTTTTAGAGATGAACTCAAACTCACACCAATGATTGACAGGTGAATTAATCAATTTTTCAGACATAATTTTAAATAGCTTAATGATTCGCGTGACTATTCTAGCTGACTCATTATAAATGTCGACTATAGATAAATGCTTAAGTTCGTTTTAAATGCAGCAAGTGCGTGGCTTGAGTATGCCGTATTCGATCTTTACGATTTGCAAAATAACGCTGTGTAATGTCATGTGCAGATAAATCTTCTAAGACTACGTAACCCAGCTTTGTCACGGCACGGTGTAACTCATCACTGTGAAATGTCCCAATAATGGGTTCACTTAAAAAATAGGTAAATTTGGAAACAGCAAATGATCCGACACGCTCTAGTCCTGTTAAATCTTGATAGGGAATAGAATAATCTAAAACCAATTCGCTGCCCGCGACTGCAAATTCGGCAATGGTTTGCAAGGTGCTAAAAGTTGTTTCTGGGTTTAAATAATGCGTCGTTCCAAGCCAAGAAAAGAAAGCGGGTTGCTTTGTATCATAAGAACTCCGCTTTAAGGCATGCGCTAGATTTTCTTTTTCAAAATCAATTGAAACAAATTCAACATGGTCTGGAATATGGCCAAGTTTCTGCAGACTTTGTATTTTTAATGCCTGGGTATCTGGGTGATCAACTTCAAAGATTTTAATATCTGAGTACTTCTGAGCTAAACGGAGGACAAAAGAATCTAGGCCTGCACCAATCAGCACATATTGTTTAATCCCTTGTTGTAGTGCCATTTCTAATTGATCTTCGGCATAGCGTGAACGAGCCACGACTTGTGCGGTGAGTAATCCAAACGTTTGATTGGGTATTTTACTATTCAACGCTTTTATACAGGCACGATTTGAAAGCACTCGACGCCAAATTGGACTTGTGAAATGAAAGGCATAAGGGTCGGAAAAAACAGGTTGGTTCGCATATAGATAATGATTAGCGCGAATGGCAGCAGCAGCTTGTGCCGTTCGGCTTGCATGTCCAAATTTCATCGCGTGTTATGACTCTTTTGTTTTAGATAACACTTTAATGAAATAAGCCATTTGAACAATGACGTATTCAGTCGACTATTGTTGCTGAACGTACATTTTGGTCACTCGATAGCATGCATGACCTAAGCGAAAAACATAGAACAATAAAAAACCCCTCAAAAGAGGGGCTTAAAATTGCTTATCTTAATGAATTAAAGATATTCAACTTTAGAAACTTCGTACTCAACTTCACCTTGTGGTGTGATGATTTTCACGTCGTCGCCTTCGTTTTTACCCAAAAGACCACGCGCAATTGGAGAGTTCACAGAGATCTTGTTGATCTTAAAGTCTGCTTCGTCATCACCTACGATTTTGTAAGTTTTTTGTTCTTCAGTATCTAAGTTTTCAATCGTTACAGTCACACCGAAAACCACACGACCATTTTGCTCTAAGTCTTTAACATCAATGACTTGGCAAGCACCCAATTTACCTTCGATATCTTGGATACGGCCTTCACAGAAACCTTGTTGCTCACGCGCAGCATGGTATTCCGCGTTTTCTTTCAAATCCCCATGTTCACGTGCTTCAGCAATTGCTGCAGTAATACGTGGACGATCAACACTTTTAAGTTGCTGTAATTCTTTCTCTAGGGCAATTTTGCCTTCGGGAGTCATAGGATAACGTTGCATTGTTGTCCCTCATGTTTGTTTAAAAAAAGAAAAAATCAGAAAAACACTGATTTACAAATGAAAAAAGCCCGCCACCAAGAAGGTGACGGGACTTCTTGGAAGCTAATTAACCTTTGGTAAGGTCTTGTAGACGATATACATCCATTGGCAATTTAATTGCTAAAGCTTGGCATACTGCATCAGCACCGTTAAGGGTAGTTGTGTAATACACTTTACCTTGTAGTGCAGAGCGACGGATCGAGAATGAATCTTCTTGAGCCTGTTTGCCTTCAGTTGTATTGATAATGAGGTGAACTTCGCCATTTTTCAAGCGATCGACGATATTAGGACGACCTTCAGTCACTTTGTTCACACGTTCACATTCAATACCAGCTTCTTTAATCACATCATAAGTACCGCCAGTCGCGATAACTTTGAAGCCAAGATCTGTCAACTGTTTCGCAATACCAACAGCACGAGGCTTGTCAGAATGACGAACAGATAAGAATGCATGTTTTACTTCGCCTTCAGTTGGTAGACCTGGTAAACGATCATTCGAGCCTAACACAGCTTTATAGAATGCTTCACCAAATGTTTTACCAACACCCATCACTTCGCCAGTAGATTTCATCTCAGGGCCAAGAATTGGATCAACACCAGGGAATTTGTTGAATGGGAACACTGCTTCTTTTACAGAGAAGTGTTCAGGAATAATCTCTGAAGTGAAACCTTGTGACACAAGAGATTGACCTGCCATACAACGTGCAGCGACTTTTGCTAAAGACTCACCGATACATTTAGAAACGAATGGCACAGTACGTGATGCACGTGGGTTCACTTCTAAGATGTATACGTCAGTACCTTTAACCGCAAACTGAACGTTCATTAAACCAATTACGCCAAGCTCTTTTGCCATAGCGATCGTTTGACGACGCATTTCGTCCTGTACTTCTTGAGATAAAGAGTAAGGAGGAATAGAACATGCTGAGTCACCTGAGTGAATACCAGCTTGTTCGATGTGCTGCATGATACCGCCAATCACAACGTCTTTACCGTCAGATACGCAGTCCACGTCAACTTCAATCGCGTCGTCAAGGAAATGGTCAAGTAGAACTGGCGCTTCGTTAGATGCTTGAACCGCGTCACGTAGGTAGCGTTTCAATTCGTCATCGTTGTACACGATTTCCATTGCACGACCACCAAGTACGTAAGATGGACGTACAACGAGTGGATAACCAACTTTTGCCGCTTCAGCCATACCTTCTTCAGCAGATTTAACAATGCTGTTGTTTGGTTGACGAAGTTGCAGACGTTGAATCATTTGTTGGAAACGTTCACGGTCTTCCGCACGGTCAATCGCGTCTGGAGATGTACCGATAATTGGTGCACCAGCTTCTTCTAAAGCACGAGCCAATTTAAGCGGAGTTTGACCGCCGTACTGAACGATAATGCCTTTAGGCTTCTCGATACGCACGATTTCAAGTACATCTTCCAAAGTAATTGGTTCGAAGTACAAGCGATCAGATGTGTCGTAATCTGTAGAAACAGTTTCAGGGTTACAGTTCACCATGATTGTTTCATAGCCGTCATCACGCATAGCAAGGGCAGCGTGTACACAGCAGTAATCGAATTCGATACCTTGACCAATACGGTTAGGACCACCACCGATCACCATGATTTTGTCACGGTTAGATGGATTCGCTTCACATTCTTCATCGTAAGTAGAGTACATGTAAGCTGTATCAGATTCGAATTCTGCAGCACATGTATCTACACGTTTGTAAACTGGAGTTACGCCCAAGTTCCAACGGTGTTTACGGAATTGTTTTTGTGAAATGCCCATCAAGTCCGCAATGCGAAGATCTGATAAACCTTTGCGTTTGAACGAACGGATGTTGTCCGCATTCAAATCACCAAAACCTAAAGTTTTGATTTGGTTTTCAGTTTTGATGATGTCTTCGATTTGAATCAAGAACCAACGGTCAATTTTGGTTGCTTCAAATACTTCATCAAGGGTGAAACCGTGACGGAATGCATCGCCCACGTACCAAATACGCTCTGGACCTGGAACTTTCAATTCAACGAGAATTTTTTCACGTGCGCCTTCAGTACCCACTGCGATTTTTTCATCAAAACCACATGCGCCAACTTCAAGACCACGAAGCGCTTTAGACACAGACTCTTGGAAGTTACGGCCAATTGCCATTACCTCACCGACAGATTTCATCTGAGTCGTCAAAGTTGCGTCCGCTTGCGGGAATTTCTCGAAGTTGAAACGAGGAATCTTTGTTACAACATAGTCAATCGCAGGTTCGAAAGATGCAGGGGTTGTACCGCCAGTGATGTCGTTTTTCAACTCATCAAGGGTATAACCTACAGCTAATTTCGCCGCGATTTTTGCAATTGGGAAACCCGTTGCTTTAGACGCAAGTGCAGATGAACGAGAAACACGTGGGTTCATCTCGATTACAACCATACGGCCGTCTTTCGGGTTAATACCGAACTGAACGTTAGAACCGCCAGTTTCAACACCAATTTCACGAAGTACAGCTAAAGATGCATTACGTAGAAGTTGGAATTCTTTGTCTGTCAATGTTTGCGCAGGAGCAACAGTGATTGAGTCACCAGTGTGTACGCCCATTGGGTCAAAGTTTTCAATGGTACATACAATGATACAGTTGTCGTTTTTGTCACGAACAACTTCCATCTCGTATTCTTTCCAGCCAATTAAAGATTCATCGATCAATAACTGTTTGGTTGGAGAAAGATCGAAACCGCGTTCACAGATTTCGATGAATTCCTCACGGTTGTATGCGATACCGCCACCAGAACCACCCATGGTGAATGATGGGCGGATAATCACAGGGAAGCCGAAACGTGCTTGAATTTCTAACGCTTGTTCCATTGACTCAGCAATGTCAGCTTTTGGACATTCAAGACCAATTTTACGCATTGCCTGGTCGAACAGTTTACGGTCTTCAGCTTTTTCGATTGCTTCTTTGGTCGCACCAATCAATTCAACATTGAATTTTGCTAAAATGCCGTGCTCATCGAGGGCAAGGGCACAGTTCAATGCAGTTTGACCACCCATTGTAGGAAGAACTGCGTCTGGGCGTTCTTTCTCAATGATTGCAGCTACAGTTTGCCAAGTGATTGGCTCAATGTAAGTTGCGTCTGCCATAGCAGGGTCGGTCATGATGGTCGCTGGGTTTGAGTTGACCAAAATAACGCGGTAGCCTTCTTCACGAAGGGCTTTACATGCTTGAGCACCTGAGTAGTCAAACTCACATGCTTGACCGATGACAATCGGACCAGCACCAATAATTAAGATGCTTTTAATGTCTGTACGTTTAGCCATGATGCTTCCTTAATTACTTCTTAGATGCTTCGATAAGTTCGATGAAATGATCGAACAATGGTGCGCAGTCATGTGGACCAGGGCTTGCTTCGGGGTGACCTTGGAAACTGAACGCAGGTTTATCTGTGCGGTGAATCCCTTGTAGGGTTTGGTCGAACAGTGATTTGTGCGTAGCTTTCAAGTTTGCAGGTAATGTTTCTGCATCGACTGCGAAGCCATGGTTTTGCGAAGTAATCATCACAATACCAGTTTCCATGTTTTGAACAGGGTGGTTGGCACCGTGGTGGCCGTGAGGCATTTTCACAGTTTTTGCACCTGAAGCAAGTGCAAGAATTTGGTGACCCAAGCAAATACCAAATACTGGTACATTGCGAGCATCTTCTACAATTGTTTTTACAGCTTCAATTGCGTAGTCACATGCAGCTGGATCGCCGGGGCCGTTCGATAAGAACACGCCATCTGGATTCAATGCAAGTACGTCAGCAGCAGGAGTTTGCGCAGGCACGACAGTCAATTTACAACCGCGGTCTGCGAGCATACGTAAGATGTTGGTTTTGACACCGTAATCGTATGCAACAACATGGAATTTAGCTTCAGGCTGAGAGAAACCTTTACCTAATGTCCAAGAACCTTCAGTCCATTCAAAGCCTTCAGGGTCACAGCATTCTTTTGCAAGGTCTAAACCATTTAAACCACCAAAAGCGCGTGCTTTAGCTAAAGCTTCTTCTTCTGTAATGTTTTCGCCAGCAAGGATACAACCATTTTGTGCACCTTTTGCTCGCAGAATACGCGTTAATTTACGAGTATCGATGTCTGCAATAGCAACAACATTGTGTTGTTCAAGGTAATCACCAAGTGATTGCTCAGCACGGAAGTTGCTATGCAATAAAGGTAGGTCACGAATGATCAATCCGTTAGCCCATACTTTATGAATTCGACCTGACTCAGCGTCTTCATCATTACAACCTGTGTTACCGATATGTGGGTAAGTTAGTGTCACAAGTTGTTGTGCATAACTAGGGTCAGTCAAAATTTCTTGATAGCCAGTCATTGCTGTATTAAAAACGACTTCACCAGTCGTACTACCCGATGCGCCAATAGAAGTACCTTTAAAGATAGTTCCGTCGGCAAGGGCTAAAATTGCTGGGGTGCTCAAACCAAAGCTCCTGAAATTTAGGCTGTAAAAAAGCGAGAAGACGAAAAAAAAGGAAGGCTATTTAAAAACCTACCCTCCCTATGTCTGCTCGCTTGAACTTAACACTGCATTATACGCATGATGGAGCGTGAAGTCCATTCTAAAAATCGTGAATATGTGAGATATAGGGGTTGTATTTCGAGTGAAAGTTTGGTTTTAAGGAAATACATAAAAAATGTAAGCAATTAATTATTGTCTGACAAATCATAAATTAAAATTTATCAATTCGGCTAATGTAGTTATGTCATCTAATAACTAAAGGTACACAGTCATGGCTACACAACAAAAACAAGCAGCGGCTAAATCCTCCCTAAAAGAAGTCGTAGCAGAGGGTGCAGAAAAATTGGAACAAGTTGCCAAAGAAGCCTCTATTCAGGCGACTGAAGCGGTCACAGAGAGTACGAGTAAAATTGAAGCTGAAGCAAAACAGCTGAATGCCAGTGTGCAGGATCAGCTACGCCAACTTAAGCAAGATTTGTTGCAAAAGTTAGATCAGTTGAAATCACAATTTGGATCTTCTCAAAAAGATTTTGGCGAGCTTAAAGAGTTTGTAAAAACTGAATTAAATACCGTGATTGAAGACCTTTCAAAATTAGGTAAAGAATTGAAAGAAGATGTCACTCAAATTTCGGGTAAACATAAAGAACATTTAACGGAAACATTTAAACGTTCAAAAGAACATACTTTGGAAGCGTGGAAAAAAGTCGTGCCAGTTAAAGCAGACGTAAATGACAAAACTACAGATTTAAAAAGCTAAGATTTAATTCAGGACTGAATATTGATGAAGTCTGAAAGTAGCATATAGGATGGTCTATTTAACATGTGTAGATCGGCTATACGGATTAAACGGAATAACTGTTGGCGATAGTTTCGAATCAGTAGATATGGCTGTACTTGAAGCGATTTACAAGCAATAAAAAAGCAAAAGGAAAACCTTTTGCTTTTTTTCACAATTTAGAACTGATGCAACCAATCACGTTTATTGTGAAAGTCTGCATTAGGGCTACTGTGCTGCATGGCATAGTATTGCGCACCCTCGGGGGTTTGTAATACTGCGGTTAAACCTAGATATAGGTCTTCCCATTTAAGTTTGTACTTCAGCATGAATTCTGTCAGATCTAGACTGACATTTAAGCCATAGTGCGTCCGTTTTAACTGATTCAGTTCAATATCGTAAGCAGCTTGTGGCGGCATGTCTTCTGGATAGCGATATTCTTCAAACTGGTATGCCTGCCAAGCTTGTGAAGGGGAGAGGTTGATTTCACGATAGAAGTCTTCATCACGAACACCAATGAAAACTTCAAGACAGGTCTGCTCCCATAGATAATCAGCTCTAGGATGGGCAGATACCATTTCTGGCCATTGAATCAATTGGTTCGGATCACGAATCCAAAAACCCACATTTAATGTATATGGGCTTTGTTGTTCGATCGCACCAACGAGGGAGATAGCCTGAAAACGACGATCAAATGCGCTGAGTTCGAAACTTGCCATGCGATAACTTAGTTAGATAAGTGAGCGAAACGAACAAGATTTGATAATTTTGCATTTTGCTTTGGCGCTTTTTTGTAAAGCAATGCAATTTTACCAATAGTTTGAACAACTTCTGATTCAGAAACTGATGCGATTTCAGTAATCATTGCAGCGCGTGCTTCACGGTCTTCTGCAACGACTTTTACTTTGATCAGTTCATGGTCGTTTAACGCACGGTTTAATTCTTCAACAACGCTTTCAGATAAACCTTTATCACCTACCATAACCACTGGGTTAAGCGTGTGACCAATTTGACGTAAGCGTTTACGTTCTTGAATAGATAAAGCCGCCATAAATATAACCTAATTTTAAAAACGACCTAGTATAGCAAAATCAAAGTTGAAGCGCTTTAAATAATCAGCATTTTATCGATGACTATTATTGAAAAAAACACCGATTTAGCATGTTTTTAGATACAGATGTATACTGCAAAAGGGTGTAATTTCACGTACAATAAAGAATGAGAAGTTTTTTTTATTTAGAGAGTTATGGCTACACGCATTACCAACCAAAAATTATCCAAAAGCAGTCGTGATTGGATGCGCGAGCATCTTGACGATCCCTTTGTGAAAAAAGCGCAAAAGGAAGGATATCGTGCGCGTGCCGCTTATAAACTACTCGAAATGCAGGAAAAGTATAAAATTATTAAGCCTGGTATGACAGTTGTCGACTTAGGTGCTGCCCCTGGGAGTTGGTCCCAGATAGCAGGTAAGCTAGTTGGCGACAAAGGTCTCGTGATTGCTTCTGATATTTTACCTATGGATGCTTTACCGGATGTAACCTTCCTGCAAGGTGACTTTCGTGAACAAGAAGTATTCGATAAATTGTTAAATATTTTAGATGGACGTCAAGTAGACGTTGTAATTTCAGATATGGCCCCCAATACATCAGGTAATAAGGCTGTAGATCAACCGCGTCAAATTTATCTTTGTGAATTAGCAATTGACTTTGCACAGAAGGTTCTAGGACCCAAAGGGCAGTTTGTTGTGAAAGTGTTCCAAGGCATTGGATTTGACGAATACCGTAAGCAAGTTGTTGATACATTTGATGTGTTAAAAACAGCGAAACCCGCGGCATCTCGTGCTCGTTCAAAAGAAGTGTTTTTGATTGGGCAAGGGCGTAAGAAGCTAATCAAGTAAAGTTTACTTGCCAAGGCGTTAAAAATTGTGCATTTTGTACGTTTTTAAATTATTGCGAAGCTACTCTGCAGCGTAAATATTAGAGTCACCCACTTGGGTGGGAATGATCGAATTAGATAGAAATGGGAATAAAGCTTTGAGCGATCTTTTTAAGAATGCCGTGTTGTGGCTGGTTATCCTAGGCGTGCTGGTGCTAATCTTCAGCAACGTCAGTGACCGCAATCAACCGACCGCGATGAACTATTCTGAGTTCGTGGCAGCCGTAAATGCGGGTCAGATTAAACAAGTCACCATTGATGGCGAAAGAATTCGTGGCGAAAAATCAAACGGTTCAGAGTTTGAAAGTATCCGTCCTGCGGTTCAAGATCCTGAACTAATGCCGAACCTTATCAAAAACAATGTTGTTGTTGAAGGTACAGCGCCACAGCGTCAAAGTATTTTGATGCAACTTCTGATTGCAAGTTTCCCTGTTCTTTTAATCATTCTGTTATTCATGTTCTTTATGCGCAACATGGGTGGTGGAGCTGGTGGTAAGAACGGCCCAATGAGCTTTGGTAAGTCAAAAGCAAAAATGCTTTCTGAAGATCAAATTAAAGTGACATTTACTGATGTTGCAGGCTGTGATGAAGCGAAGCAAGAAGTTGTAGAAATTGTCGACTTCTTAAAAGATCCATCTAAGTTTAAGCGTTTAGGTGCAAGCATTCCGAAAGGCGTGTTGATGGTTGGTCCTCCAGGTACAGGTAAAACTTTACTAGCGAAAGCAATTGCTGGTGAAGCGAAAGTACCGTTCTTTAGTATTTCGGGTTCTGACTTTGTTGAAATGTTCGTGGGTGTGGGTGCGTCCCGTGTCCGTGATATGTTCGAACAAGCGAAACGCCATGCGCCATGTATCATTTTCATCGATGAGATTGATGCAGTCGGTCGTCATCGTGGTTCGGGTACTGGCGGTGGTAATGACGAACGCGAACAGACATTGAACCAAATGTTGGTTGAAATGGATGGTTTTGAGGGTAACGAAGGTATTATCGTTATTGCTGCAACCAACCGTGCTGACGTACTAGATAAAGCATTACTTCGTCCAGGTCGTTTTGACCGTCAAGTGATGGTGTCTTTACCAGACATTAAAGGTCGTGAGCAAATTCTGAATGTACATTTGAAAAAATTACCTTCAGTGACTGGTGTAGACGTGAAAGTTTTGGCACGTGGTACACCGGGCTTCTCAGGTGCACAATTGGCTAACCTTGTGAACGAAGCTGCGTTGTTTGCTGCACGTCGTAACAAGAATACCGTCGATATGCATGACTTTGAAGATGCTAAAGACAAACTGTACATGGGCCCTGAACGCAAATCTATGGTGATTCGTGAAGAAGAGCGTCGTGCAACAGCTTACCATGAAGCAGGCCATGCGATTGTTGCTGAAATCTTGCCGGGTACTGACCCAGTGCATAAAGTAACAATTATGCCGCGTGGTTGGGCATTGGGTGTGACTTGGCAGTTGCCTGAACACGACCAAACTAGCCATTACAAAGACAAAATGTTGAATGAACTCTCAATCTTGTTCGGTGGTCGTATTGCTGAAGAAGTGTTCATTAACCAAATGTCGACAGGTGCTTCGAATGACTTTGAACGTGCAACCAAAATGGCACGAGCTATGGTCACTAAGTACGGTATGTCAGACAAAATGGGTGTGATGGTTTACGAGGATGACTCACAGCAATCATTTATGGGTGGTTTGGGAAGTCGTACGATTTCTGAAGCAACTCAACTCGAGGTTGATCGTGAAGTTCGCCGCATTTTAGATGAACAATATCGTGTAGCACGTGACATTCTTGAAAATAACAAGGATATTGCGCATGCCATGGTGAAAGCATTACTTGAATGGGAAACCATTGATCGTGATCAAATCCGTGACATTATGGAAGGTCGTGAACCACAACCACCGAAAGTGTACATCGCTGAGAATCCAGTGATTGATGTAACACCTACAGATGGTCCAGAAGTTCCGCCACCATTGCCATCTTTACCTAAGGTTTAAGATGTATAAAACCACCTTCGGGTGGTTTTTTTATGCCTTTAACTACTGCATGAAGTGCATTTGCAGGCAATGATGTGTGGTTAAGGGTAAAATAACACAGTGTAATGCTGCATGATGTTTAGGATAAATTGATATGAAATTAGTAACACTGCCAAATCAAATTTTAACGTGTGGGAATTTACAATTAGATTTATCTAAACCGCACGTTATGGGCATCCTAAACGTCACACCTGATTCATTTAGCGATGGTGGGCATCATAATGCTAAAGAGCAAGCCATCGCACATGCGATTCAAATGATTGAAGATGGCGCGACAGTCATTGATGTTGGGGGAGAGTCAACTCGCCCAGGTGCTTCAGTGGTTGAAGTGGAAGAAGAAATCCGCCGAGTCGTACCAGTTGTTGAAGCATTAGCGAAATTGAATGTTGTGATTTCAATAGATACTTCACAACCTGAGGTCATCAAAGCAGCGGTAAAAGCCGGTGCTCATATTTGGAATGATGTGAGAGCACTGACTAAGCCACAAGCACTTGAAACAGCAGCAGCATTGAATTTACCCGTCATTATCATGCATATGCGTGGTGAGCCGACGACCATGAATAATCTCGATCAGTATGATGACGTGACAAAAGATGTGATGAATGAACTTAAGCAGCGAATTGATGATGCTTTAGCTGCAGGGGTGAAATCACACAATATTATGATTGATCCAGGCTTTGGCTTCGCTAAAAATGCACAACAAAATTTACAGCTATTACAAAATTTACATCAGCTTATGACAATGGGCTATCCAATGCTCTCCGCGCTCTCACGTAAGCGTTTTATTGGTGAAGCTTTAGGTGGGGCAGATGCACAGCATCGCGCTGTAGGTTCGGTTGCAGGGCATCTGATAAGTATTCAACAGGGAGCGAGTATGGTGCGTGCACATGATGTAAAAGCCACAGTTGAGGCTATTAAAGTTTGGCAGGCCATGCAGTCGGCTTAAATTATTGGGTGTTTTAGATTAACAAGATGATGTGATGCAATTTGAATGTTTACGTGATTGGTAATTTCTAAATTTGACGGTTTTTTTCGATGCTATTTGGCTTAATTGTAGCGTTTGTGTTATACAGGCGAGCTTAAATATTTAGTTTAGAGTTTTGGTATGTTTGCAGATTTACTGCTGCCTATGTTTGATGATGAATATTATCCAGATGTATTGGTGGCGGAAGTAAAATTATTGGTCGACCAATTTGCGAAGAAGGTGTCGAAAACTGATTTATCTGCAACTGATATCTACCATTTTGCAAATGAAACTGTAGCGCAATTAAACAAGATGAAGCCACAATTTGAAGATTTGGATTCATCATTGGATGATACTGCCGCAGATTATATTGCTGAAGCCATGATGATGGTTTTGCAAGATGCAGATTATATGGATATTGAAATGGAAGAGTTAGTTGCCAATCGCGAATGGTAAAGTCTGTACTAAAAAGCCCCGCCTTTAACGGGGCTTTTTAGTGGGATTTATTAAGACAATACTATGAGTCTAAATATTCGCGAATTGATTTAAAACGAATCTGTTGGCAAAGTTTTTGTTCTTGTTGCATTGCCTGTATATGCAGTTGGTAAAAATAGTCCTGTATATCTTGATTTTCTCCTTTTCGAATTCTTTTAGATTCTTTGTATGCCCAATACGCAAGTTGTCTCAGCTTTTGTAACTTTATGCGATCTATAGCGCTACAATCAGATTTAAAAAAGGGCTCAGATAGCACCAACCCAAACGTACTCAAGCTAATACAGCTGAAGCAAAAAATATTAATGAAATCTGAGTGAAAGTAGTTAAAGTTAAATCCAAGTAAAAGCATTGTTATCAGTAATAAATAAAGTTGCACTTGCAAGACATGGATCTGGCATTTTGCACTATAGGTTGCCTGAAAATGCGCATATGCCACATATATAAAAATAAAAGGCACTACACAGAGTAGACCTATATTAAATAGCGCTGTATTGGTTGTAACATTAATGAATGTTTGGGCAAAATGACCCATTAATTGAATGCAGAAAATAAAAAAAACAAAAAATAGAAGGCAAGAAAGAAAAACAGGTACTGATGGGCTTAAGCCTACAATTTTGTTATGACTAAAGAGGAGGCGTTGAAAAAATGCTTTAGGATGCTTGAGTTGTAACGAGGGAAGATCGAATTTAGATGATTCAGGCATGGAACAAATTTTATAAGAATAATTTAGGCATAAAAAAACCAGCATAATGCTGGATCTTTTATTGCACCATTTTAAGAAGTATTAAAATGGTGCCCGAGGCCAGACTCGAACTGGCACGCTTTGTGGGCGGGGGATTTTAAATCCCCTGTGTCTACCGATTTCACCACTCGGGCATGTGCGCAATAATAGAGGACAGATTTAAACTTGGCAAGCGTATTTAGTTGTATTTGTTTTAATTTCAATCAATTCATGTGCATATGTCGAAAAAATACTATTTTTTTGAAAATACCTACCTTATTTCTCATTTTATGATGCCTGTACATGCGCAAAATGAGTTGGTTTTTATTTCATTAATTCATCTAAGTAATTTTCCACATTTTTGTGCTTAAGCTTTTTGCATAGTTGGTTTTCATGATGCAGCATTTGAATGTGCAAAGTCTGAAATTTAGTAAACTCTTCTTTAAGCTGAATTTGTTTAGTACCAGATGCTGTACATAATTTTAATTTAAATTGAGCTTTAAGCATTTGTTTGTAAGACCAATAACAAATACGGCGAGTCTCTTGTAATACATAGTATTGTTCGCTGCTACTTTCACCTTTAAATAGGTTTTCCTTATAAAAGCGAACAAAACCAAAGCTGATTGCAAAAAAGAAAAGCACAGATTGCACAAACTGGCTTTGTAAAAATGCGATATTTAACAGTTGCAGCAAAATCACTACGGCAAGCTTAAACGGCGTATTTTTTAGGCTTTTATATAGCGATATTGAACTGTGTTTGATCTGCTTAATGACAACCGGTACGGCCAACATAAAAAACAGCATAATGCTCAGCACAGCAATACTATTTGAGCGAAAGTCACTCATACTCGGAAAATAATACTGAATGGCCTGATGAATACTCATGCTCAATGAAACAAAGATCATGGCTGCAATGATCCAAGGTAAGAGCTCCTTAAGCTCATCTAAAATCCCTTGGGTTTTTAACATACTATAAAGCAGGTAATTTCGTTTAAAGGCAGCGGGGTATTGCAGTTTCAGTTGTTGGAGAAAAAGAACAGCCTGTTTATTCTGAGTCATGTGGTGACATTGGTATTAAAGCGTGAAACTAATATAGATGATTTCTTTAAAAATGGCATAAAAAAATAAAAAATAGTGTTGTATATCTGATCATTAAACAGCAAACGAATAATTCTATAATTGAATAAGCAGTTTTAAATACACTTTTATGCGAAAATATAAACCGAATTATTTTTTATTTGAAAAGGCAGTTTATGACTGATCAATCTCCTGCAACACTGAGTGATATCGAAATTTTAGACATTCTTCAGTCTATGAAATCTGATGAATTAAATACTGAAGCAAATGTTGTCATTCGTAATGGTGGTAAAGCAGGTCGTCAGGAAGCGCATAAACAAGCATTGGTCTGTCTAAATGCTGCTTTTGAGACAAAATTTGTTGAAGCTGTGACTTTAGCTTTAAATCTAAATGAAGCACAAAGTAAAAAAATTCGTTATAAAAAAGACCGTATCCGCATTTTAAAAGTACGTGGTATTGATTATTTAGATATCGACGGTGCTGAGACTGCACAAGTGCTGTCACAAGTAGCGCAAGCGATTACACGTGAAGATGCGACAGTCACTCATGATTTGCACAATATTTTCCCATTTTGGAAAGAAGGCTGGCCAATGGTGCAGTTTGACAATGTCTACAAAATTTTAGAAGAAGATATTGCCATCCATTACCAAGCAGTAATAGATGCTTTAATTAGTAAGCATTAATCAAAAAAGCGCCAGTTGGCGCTTTTTTATTGGAAAAAATTGGGTTAATTGAGTGTGGAGTAAAATGGGAACATTCCAAAGACAAGTGCGGCAAGTAGCATTACCATACAAGTAATTACAGCCCAAATAATCGCGAATTTTTGATGTTGTCCAAATTCAATACCAGCAAACCCACAGAGTAAATAGGTCGATGGTACTAATGGTGAAAGTAAGTGCACAGGCTGGCCGACAATAGAAGCGCGAGCCATTTCAACGGGTTCAATACCATAATGAGCAGCAGCTTCTGAAAGAATAGGTAAGACGCCAAAATAAAAAGCATCATTTGACATGAAAAAGGTCAAAGGCATACTGATCACTGCCGTGATTGGTGCTAAGTAAGGTCCCATACTGGCTGGAATAATCGCAACTAATTCTTTAGACATGGCATCTACCATACCCGTACCAGCTAAAATGCCTGTAAAAATACCTGCTGCAAAAATAATCCCGACGACGTTCAATGCACTACCGGCATGATGAGCAATCAGACTCTTTTGCATGTCGATACTGCGATAATTCACAACAAGTGCAATACATAGCGCCACCATGAATAAAATTGGCATAGGTAGAATACCGAGTACTAAGCCGACCATTAATAACAGCGTGAGTAGTGCATTAAACCAGCGTAAATGCGCACGGTTGGCTTCAGGATTTTCAGAAATTTGAATGCTATCGCCATGGCTGACATCTAGCTGAATAATGCCTAAGCGTTTACGTTCCATACGACCGTACATGAAACCTAAGAAATAGAGCCACGCAATTGCAAAGAGCATGGGCAAAACTATGGGAACAAATACATCACTAGGATCAACATGTAAGGCACTGGCAGCACGGGCAGTTGGGCCGCCCCAAGGTGTAAGGTTCATAATGCCGCTAGAAAGCATAATGAGACAGGCCATAATTAAAGGGCTCATGCCCAAACGTTTATACAGCGGTAACATCGCTGCAACGCAGATCATATAAGTTGTAGAGCCATCGCCATCGAGTGAAACAATCAGAGTGAGCGTAATCGTGCCAAGGACGACTTTAAGCGGATCGCCTTTAACTAAGCGTAAAATAAATTTAACAGATGGATCGAATAGTCCAGTATCGATCATGATGGCAAAATATAAAATCGCGAACAAAAGCATAATGCCTGTAGGTGCTAATTTTTTTACACCTTCAATCATCATTTCGCCGATTTGGTTTATTTGTATATGTGCCAAACTTTCAAAATAATAACCAAGTAACCATGCAATTAGAGCAAATAGTAATGGGATTAAGGTGAGCGCAACAAGTGGGCTCATTTTTCTGGACATGATTAGATACATAAAGCACATAATCATGCCTAGACCAAGCATGGTTCATTCCTTTGAATTTTATATTGCGAGCATGTAAAGAGTGACAGAGCATAGCGGGTATAAAAAAAGGACAAAACAAAGCCAATAAAATGTGAAATTGGTCACTATTTAGCTAAAAAATGTTTTTTAAAAATGAAATACTTAGTAACACCTGCAAAATGACTTTTTAATTATCTACTTTATAAAATCTGCATGATTTTACATTTTGCTACATTGCTGGGGGTGATCATTGATGTTTATGGGCTTAATTTGATGCCCAAAGTGCCAACAATATGCGAATCGGCCAACTAAAAAAACGATACCAAAATATGAGTGGATTATAGAAGAACAATCCAAAAGTCATCGTATCGGTATAACCTTGGCGACCTCGTTCATGCGGATAGGGCGTCAAAAACCAAGTTAAAATAATCAGAGCAACACCAATAATGAGAAATAAAGCTTGCTGAGTGTTGCTAAAAAAGTAATAAACCAAGTAAGCACCTGTATAGAAACTTAGACAAGTGAGTAAGGCGCGTAGTGATATTCCCATCTTTTGATCCAATTATTATAATTATTAGATGATAAAAAGAAGAATCAGATCAATCTGATTCTTCTTCAGGAATGGTGTCGTTTAGTGTCTCTTGAAGACGCGTAACCAAGAGCTGATCAATTTTAAAATGATCAACATCAACCACTTCAAATTTGTAGCCATTAAAACTCACAAAGTCTGCTGGTCGTGGAATTTTACGTAGTTTGTACATCATAAAACCTGCGAGAGTTTCATAGTTCTCTTCATCAGGCATTTCATCTAAACCCAGTGCGTGTTTCAGGTCTTCAATCGGCGTGCTGCCATCAATTAACCATGAATTAGCATCACGTTTAATAATTTGTTGCTCTGCTTCAATTGGAGTGACCCAGTCACCCATTACCGTAATCATAATGTCTGAAAGTGTGATTACACCAACGACAAGGGCATATTCGTTGATGACCACAGCAAATTTTTCTTTGGTTGAGCGAAAGCGGTCAAGCAATTCAGACAAAGTGAGTGTGTCGGGAATGGTTAAAACATTTCGAATGGTATTTTCATTGAGTTGAAGTAAAGATTGATTGTTAAGGATACGAACCAAAATATCTTTCGAGTCGACATATCCAATTACGTCATCAATGTTTTCACTACATACTAAAAATTTAGAATAAGGAAATTCAGCAAGCTTTTGGCGAATACTGGCTTCAGACTCTTTTAAAGTAAAGTAAACCACATTTTCACGTGTGGTCATACTAGATGGAACATTACGTTCCTCAAGTTCAAATACGTTCTCAATGAAGTGGTGCTCTTGCTTTTGTAAAACACCCGCTTGTGCACCAGCATCCATGACAGCGGAAATGTCATCAAAAGTAATGTTGTCATCACGTGTGGTGTTGACTTTAAATAAACGGAAGAGCAAGTTCGCAATGGCGTTAATAACCCAAGCCATAGGCTTACAAACTTTAATAAAAATTTGAATCGGGTCAATCACCGACACTGCAATTTTTTCAGGTGCAATCATTGCCAAGCGTTTTGGCATCAGATCAGCAAATAGAATAAATAGAGAAGTAACTAAGGTGAATGAAAGGGTAAAGCCAATGGTTTCAGCCCAAGGGCCTTGATAGAAGCGATTCACTAAAGCAAGGAAGTATGGACGAAAAGCACCTTCACCTAAAATACCACCAAGAATTGCTACAGCATTTAAGCCAATTTGCGAGGCTGCAAAGAAATCTGCGGAGTTGGCTTGTAGGTCTAAAACGCGCTGTGCGCGTGCATCACCTGACTCGGCAAGAATCTTAAGCTTGACTTTACGCGCACCGGCTAAGGCAATTTCTGTAAGGGATAGAAATCCAGCTCCAATGATCAGGAGAATAATAATGACAATATTTTGGAAAAGGCTCACGAATACACCTGTTTGTGATTCATTCTATTTTTCTGTATTTCTAACACAAAAATGGGTTGGGTAGTAGTCTTAACTACTACCCGTATATTGACAGTATACGCTTGAAAAAATAAGGATTTAAAGAATTACTTATTGATATTGAGAAAACTGAGAGTTATTCATCAAATATTCACGGTTTTCTTCTTCGATCATCTGACGTGCAACATAAAGAATCAGTTGGCGTAACCAACGGTGTGCAGGATGATGGTGTAGAAGTGGGCACCATGCCATTTTCAATTCAAATTCTGGAATATAAAAAGGAGGATCTTTTAGCAGTAGGTTTTGACTTTTTGCTTGTAGACGAGCAATACGTGAAGGCAGTGTTGCAACCAAGTCGACATTAGAAGCCAGAAGCCCAGGCATTTGGTAATGACGAGTAAAAACTGAAATTTTACGTTTTTGCCCGATACGTTCTAAAGCTTGATCAATCCAACCGAGGCCGGCTTGTTTTTCTGGGTTGACACCAAAGCCAACGCCCATACCCGTTTTAGACACCCAAATATGCTGTGCATCTAAATAGCTTTTTAAATTCAAATTATTTGCAGCAGGGTGTTTAGCATTGAGAAGACAAGAAAAACTATCACGCCAAACCAAAACCTGATGAAAACTTTGCGGAATCTCGTTAAAACGGTTAATGGCAAGATCAACTTTGCCTTGCTCCATATCACGATAAGACACATCACTTGGTGTTAAGAAATCCAGCACAACATTCGGTGCTTCAGAACGTAAAGCTTTAACGAGGCGAGGAACCAGTGTTGCTTCGGCATAGTCCGAAGTCATAATACGGAAGACACGATTTGAGGTATAAGGACGGAACTCGGTACGGGGTTCCAAAATCATCGAAAGGTCAGACAATGCATCACGAATACGCGGTTGGAGTTCGAGAGCACGTTCTGTTGGAGTCATACCTTCAGAAGAGCGAATCAGTAGAGGATCATTAAATAAATTGCGCAGACGACGTAAAATGTTACTCATCGCTGGTTGAGTCACACCTAATTGCTCAGCCGCACGGGTTACATTTTTTTCACGAAGAAGTACATCAAGATATATTAATAGATTGAGGTCGACCCGCTCCAGATTCATAAAATAAATACCGACAATAAAATTAAGAAATTTTTCTGATTATGCCATAACTCCTAAGGCTTGTGTAGAAATTGGATGAAAAAATCGCGTGTACTTTTGTGCATGAATATCAATATTTAAAAGTCATTTAATGTCAAAAAAACGCGAAAAAAGAGTTCAAACACTTTTATTAGCAAAGCACAAATTTTTGCGGATAAAAAGGGGTTCTGACAAAAAAGTAAAAGCGTGTACGCAATAAGTTGGATTTAATATTTAGTGTGAATATTAATGTGAAAAATAAGATTATTTTAAAAAATATAAATGCAACGAGTAAGGGAAAAATATAAAAAAATGGCGTAAAAAATGCTGTATTTTCAGAATAAAAAGCCTCGGTCGACTTAAGTCTAATGAATAAAAATCCAACAGTTTGTCTAATAAAGATCCATTTAATTTTTAAAAAATATCAAAAATTTGAAATAAGAAACAAATACTTATTGTGATTGGTTATTTATTATAATACGACTTTAATCTACATATTTTTTAAATAAATACTGAAAATTAACCCAGAATATTGGATTAATTTTTTTAGTCACTCTAATCTGTGTCTATCGCAACGAAATGTTCTAAATCTGAACAATCATTAGAGGGTATGATTTTAGCGTTCGTTGAAGAAAAATCCTAATATTATTACAGGAACATATCATGACTACATACCAAACAGCGATTGATGCAATCCGCGAATTAAAAGCAAAATTCGGCAATACTTGGGCAGACATCAGTCCTGAAGATGCTGCACGTATGCAAATGCAAAACCGTTTCAAAACTGGTTTAGACATTGCTAAATACACAGCTGCGATTATGCGTCGTGATATGGCAGCATATGATGCTGACTCAAGCAAATACACTCAATCATTAGGTTGCTGGCACGGTTTCATCGCACAACAAAAAATGATTGCGAACAAAAAATATTTCGGTACAACTGAACGTCGCTATATCTACCTTTCAGGTTGGATGGTTGCAGCGCTTCGTTCAGAATTCGGTCCACTTCCTGACCAATCAATGCACGAAAAAACTTCTGTTCCTGCATTGATCGAAGAAATCTACACTTTCTTACGTCAAGCTGACGCGAAAGAATTAAACGACTTGTTCCGTGCCCTTAAAAAAGCACAAGAAGCGGGCGACACTGCTAAAGCAGCTGAAATCACTTCACAAATCGACAACTTCCAAACTCACGTTGTGCCAATTATTGCGGACATCGACGCTGGTTTCGGTAACGAAGAAGCGACTTACCTTCTTGCTAAGAAAATGATCGAAGCGGGTGCTTGTGCACTACAAATCGAAAACCAGGTTTCTGACGCGAAACAATGTGGTCACCAAGCTGGTAAAGTAACAGTTCCACACGAAGACTTCATCGCGAAAATCCACGCTCTTCGCTATGCATTCCTAGAAATGGGTCTTGATGACGGTATCATCGTTGCACGTACTGACTCTGAAGGCGCTGACTTGACTCAAAAAATCCCAGTGGTTAAAGAGCCAGGCGACATCGCTTCTCAATACATCAGCTACTTAGACACAACTGAAATCGACATTTCAGAAGCTCAAGAAGACGAAATCCTGATCAAGCGTGATGGTAAACTTCACCGTCCTAAACGTCTTGCTTCTGGTCTATACCAGTTCCGTGAAGGCACTCAAATCGACCGCGTTGTACTTGACTGTGTAACTAGCCTACAAAACGGTGCTGACCTTCTTTGGATCGAAACTGCGACTCCAAACGTTGAAGAAATTGCTCACATGGTTAACCGTGTTAAAGAAACAGTTCCAAATGCTAAGCTTGTTTACAATAACTCGCCTTCATTCAACTGGACTTTAAACTTCCGTCAACAAGCATATGACCGTTGGGTTGCTGAAGGTAAAGATGTTTCTGCTTACGACCGCGCTAAACTAATGAGTGCTGAGTACGATGCAACTGAATTAGCTGCTGATGCTGACGAAAAAGTACGTACATTCCAAGCTGATGCTTCTCGTGAAGCGGGTGTATTCCATCACTTGATCACACTTCCGACTTACCACACAGCTGCTCTTTCTACTCACGAGCTTGCTCAAGGTTACTTCGGCGACCAAGGTATGCTTGCTTATGTAGCTGGCGTTCAACGTAAAGAAATCCGCGGTACGATCTCTTGTGTTAAACACCAAGCAATGGCTGGTTCTGATATCGGTGATGATCACAAAGAAATCTTCTCTGGTGACAACGCTCTTAAAGCGCACGATGATGCTAAAAACACAATGAACCAATTCGCTGCTCACTAAGCACTGAACTGATTCGAAAAAAGCCCAGCGAAAGCTGGGTTTTTTTATGGCTTTAAAATCGTCTTAAATCCATTTATTGAAGCGCATCGATATAACAAAGCAGGGTATAACCCTGCAAATAGAGTGAGACAGCTTTTATTTAAGGCAACAGGATAATTAACCAAGTAAAAAAGATAATTGCTAAAGCGACGAATTGAGCAGCACTTCCCATATCTTTGGCAATTTTAGAAAGTGGATGCTTGTCTAAAGATACGCGGTCGACAACGGCTTCAATGGCAGAGTTAAATAACTCAACAATCAAGGCAAATAAACACACCACCACCATAAGGGCATGTTCAACACGACTCACATCGAGAAAACAACTGGTGGGAATAAGTATAATATTCATCCAGACAATTTGTCGAAATGCAGCTTCATTTTGATAAGCAGCTTTGAATCCGTCGAGGGAATATTGCGTTGCATTTAAAATTCGTTTAAGTCCAGATTTACCTTTAAACGGGGAAATTTCACTCATAGCACTGTACAGACGTATAGATTTAAAAACTGGCGAAAATATAGCACGCCAAGCTTAAAGTTTTCTTGCATTCAGCTTTTATTTTATTGGGCTTAAAAGTTTAGGGCGATCCACATAAGCCTGTATCAAGTTAGTACTATGTTTATTCTGTATTAGACTTAAAATCTGCCTGAATTTCAGGCACAATATAGGCGTTTAAATTTTTTAATTTTGAAGCCTTTGCTTCATTGCATGAAATAATAAAAGTGATATAGGTCAACAATGAAAAACTTTAGTTTTGCTGTGCTTGCAGCAACACTTTTAACCAGTCAGTTTGTCAGTGCAGAGCCGACAGTTAGTCAAACGGAAATCAGATCAAATGTGACACAGCCCATGGGATTTTATCCTTTCCAAGTGGGCGCATATAAAGTCATTGCTTTAAAAGATGGGACACTCGAATTAAGTCCTGATTTGTTTAAACAAAATTTAACTCCAGAAGAAGTCAGTGCTTTATTCCAAAAGCTTGCGGTTGATCAGAGTAAAGGCATACAAACCAGTGTCAATGCCTATCTGCTTGATGATGGACAAGGTGGTATCAGTCTTGTCGATAGTGGTGCAGCAAGTTGTTTTGGTCCGAACTTAGGTTCTATTGCACAAAATATTGAAGCTGCCGGCTATAAGCTTAATCGTGTACGAAGTGTATTCTTAACTCATTTACATCCTGATCATGTATGTGGTATTGCGAAACAAGGTAAGGCCGTGTTTCCGAATGCAACGATCTACGTCAATGAACAAGAAAGTCAGTATTGGTTAAGTGAAAGCACCGTCAACACTTTAGCTGCGGAAAAACGTGACGGTTATTTAGCAACCGTTGCGAAAATTAAAGCTGCGATTGCGCCTTATCAAACCATGCGGAGTTTTAAGACTTTTAGTGTTGGTTCTGTGATTAATGGATTAGAAGTACTACCGAGTGTGGGACATACACCGGGGCATTATTCTTTTATCTTAAAATCGCAAGCTAAAAGTTTTGCCATACTCGGCGATGTGGTTCATTCCTATCATTTACAGTTTGAACAACCCAAGTTATCAGTCGATTTTGATGTCGATCCGGTTAAAGCCAGTGAAACACGTTTAGCAGTTTTTAAACGTTTCGCTCAAGAGCAAACCGTTGTTGCATTTGCACATTTACCATTTCCGGGTATTGGTAAAATAAGTGAAATCAATGATGGTCAGTTCCGTTGGAACCCGCTAAATTTAGCTCCGACAGCTCCGACAGCTCCGACAGCTCCGACAGCTCCGACAGCTCCGACAGCTCCGACAGCTCCGACAGCTCCGACAGCTCCGACAGCTCCGACAGCTCCGACAGCTCCGACAGCTCCGACAGCTCCGACAGCTCCGACA
>NZ_VOYM01000004.1:0-55527 GCF_013420285.1 Acinetobacter sp. YH01019 | reverse complement strand
TTACACGGAAAACTTTAAGCTTTTCCAAGAAGAAAGAAAATCATGAAGCTGTCTTGCATCTATTTTTATTAAAATACAATCAAGACATGAAAGATAGGTGGTTAACACGTCACATTTAGACACTACCCATTCTTTTTAGTATTTGACCAAGAATACTGGCTTAGTGTTGAGGTTGACCTGATTTAAGCTTTAAAAGGTATTAAGTGCCACTTTAGTCAACATCTTAAAACCATACTTAAAATCCTTAAAAGGTTTAAGGGGAATTAGATTAAAACCAATATTAACTATATAATACTCAACAATACACATATTAATAGGGTATAAAATGGCAGATCCAAAAGATAAGCTTGTACATGAGAATCATATTTATATATTTACTGTTGTTATGGTTTTAGTGGCTTTTTTGGCTGTATGGTTTGCTTATAAACCTCAAATTGTAGGGTTTTTAGTATACACAAAAGGCATTTTAATTATTCCTCTATGGTGGATACATAGCCTATTCAAAGCTATCGGGCTTAATTACGTACCTTTACTAAGTGAGTTGGTGTATTCAACAGAACACCTATGTAAACCAACAAACAATTGGCTTCCATTATTTTGTCAAAATAAGTTTAGCGAAGTCACTATTTTTCAAATTTCAAAAGCCAGTCAAGCATGGAATTTATTAATATTTTTGCTGGCAACACCTTGGATAAAGAAAGCTTATGACCGCTTCAACAGCGAGCATCCAGCACGGGGCTTTATCAAAAGCATGAACCTAGAAGAGTTCATAGAGGAACAAATTCCAAACCAAAGACACTTACAGGTTTTTGGTCCATTAGACTTGTCAAAATATGATACGAACAATGGTCATTTTAAAGCGCTTGATTCAACTTATGAGTTTGCAAATAGGCATGAGTTAATTACAGGAACAAAAGAGCGCCTTGTGAACATTACAATCAACGGAGTAACGAAAGAATATAATGATAAAAGCGAAACAGTACCTATCATAGATGAAGAGAAGTTTTTAAATGTCTTACGTGCACAACTAGGGGATCTTTGGATAACCCTTGATAGTTCAAAAGAAACAACACCCGATGAATTATCGTATTTATCCGATGTTGATACAATTTTGCTAGCTTTGTATTTACCAGTAGCATGTGCGACTGATGAATCTATGGATGATAAAGAGTTCCGTAAAATCAAAAAAGATTCAACAACATTAATTAATTACTATTGGGATATTTGCACAAAAAATATACCTAGCAACCCATTGTTTACAATTGAAAATCAGTATGTTGAGGGCGATCGTAAGCTTGTAGGGTTTAATTTTGACTTCCTTAGAAAAAGAATTCACAAATACATTAAACATCCCGTTGCTACTAAGATTTTTAATAACCATGCATATGTAAGAACTATTTTGTGTGAGGTTGTATTAACAGCAAGACAGCTAGGTGTAATGCCACCAACAGATATACGCTGGTTAAAACTATACAATCGAACTGCATACGCATTCATACAGAATATTGGTAGACCGTCTTTGTTTAGTGAGGGTTTAGGTCCAATCTCGCATTATCTAATTGAGGTGAAATTAGGGAAGCCATTAGAAGAGCCAGACTTTAACATTGGTCTTGTTGGTTTTGAATACGAATTATTGAGTTTTGCCATGACTGAAGCTAGACAAAAAGCTGCTGAAGATGTAAACAGTATTATTCGAGTAGTAGAGTTTACGGACAAGGAATTAAACAACGGATCTTATAACTCTAAAAACAATTATAAAGATGATTTTAAGTATAGTGATGATCATGTTTTTGATATGGTGAGTGTAGAAATACCACAGGATGAAATACAAAAAAACAAGCAAAAAGGGTTTTAGTCTTATACTTATAAGTTATAATTGACCGGTATTAAAACACCGGTCTTTTTTATTTAACTATTTTTTTAAAACCATATTTTAACTATACTATTAAAACATGGCTTAAAAGGTAATACTCTAAAATGCTTTTAAATAATTTCACTAAAATAGTAGCAAGTTGCGCTATTAGTATTATTACAATCTCTACTTACGCTGCACCATCTCAGGACCTTACTTCTAAGATGCAAAAAATGGGCAAAGTAAAAGAAGTTAAACCCTTTAGTGGAGGTTTAACTTCTTGGATTCTTGAGGCACCTAATGGGAAAAATGCGGTGTTTTTTACAACATCCGATGAAAAAGTCATCTTACATGGTACAGCTTGGGATTCTGCTACTAAAAAAAATATATCTGAGCCTCTTAAATTAACTGCAAAAAAAATGAATGCACCAGCACAACAACCAACAGCTTCCGTTGGGAATTTGGCCAGTGCATACAATCATCCAGTCTTTAAAGCTGTAAAAACGCTTTCAGGGTTTAAAGAGGGAAAAGCGAATGATAACAACACTGTTTACATCATTTACGATCCACGCTGTAAATATTGCCACGAAACATTCAACCTTTCTCGCTCATACGTTAAAAGCGGTGCAACTATTAAATGGATTCCAGCTTTAGTTCTAAACCAAAGTGAAAACGGAAAACAATTAGCTGCTGGAATTCTTCGTAAACCATCTGAAGATACTATTAATAAAACCTTTAATGGAACAGATGAAGAAATTAACTCAATTAAAGTGATTCCTACACCACAGGAACTTGCTGAGTTGGATAAACACTTAGGCGCTCTTCAATCTATCTTCTTCTATCACGAAGATATTGTTGCAATGCCAAAAGAAGATCGTGAACAGCGAGAAGCAATTCGTAGCGCTGGACAAAAGCCACAGCCACTAACTGCTGGTGTACCAGTTGCTATCTTTGTAAATAAAAAGACTGGAAAAGTTGAAGCTCGTAGAGGAACTTCAGAAACAGCCACTCTTGACTATATTTTCAAATAAGAGGGAATTGAGATGAACAAAACTCAATTGAAAGCTTTCCAATCGATTGTCGGTAACTTTTCACCTTATTTCTCTAAGATAAACAATGAGTCTATGTTTTTAGATTCTGACCTTTCTGGAGATACGGATAGAAATCGCCAGGTGAGCATCTTCAATATAGATGCAAAGGCCACAGATCTACTATTAACGATCAAAGGATTTGATCAGGTCGAGAATAATTTGTTTAGAGGACAAGTTTTCTTAAATTCTGACGAAAACACAGAAATTCTTATTAGTGAGCCATGCTATTACTTAAACAAAAGCAAGGTTCGTTTCAGTACAAATGAACTTCAAAGCTACATAAAGGAAGTTTGGCATCAAGCTCTAAATGAATATAAGGCTGATGTTACAGACAGCACTATACGTTCTAATGAAGAAAAATACAGCTTATCTTTAGCAGATAGATTCTCTAGTTTTAAAAAGTCTTGGCCAGCTATGGGCATTGTAGCTGCAGTAGTTGTTTTTGCTGGAGGCGGTTACTTTTTAGGTTCAGGTACTAATGCGAAAAATGCATCTTCAGAAACAAGTTCGCAACAACTAAGCACATCTGATAACCCTGAACTTGACGGTAAAGCCTTGGCTCTTAAAAACATGGGGTTAGATCCTAACTCAATGGCTTTTGATAACTCATGCTTTAAAGAAAAATAAGGTGAATTATCTATGAGAGCTAGACGAATAGAAAACCTTGAAGCATTACAGCTAAAGGCCTCAGAAATAGCACAAATAACCGTTAAAGAGTTGGAAGCACGACACTATTTAGTTTGGTGGTTGAGCTCATATGACCGAAACATGAAACGTGGCTATAACAATGAAACCATTTGTTTAAGCACCTATCAGGTGAATGAGTTTTGTTTTTCATATGCAATCACAAGCGAAGTTGAAAAGTTTTATTTACTAATACAACCCGAAAATTGGTTTTTAAATGATTTAGCTTTCGAGTCTGCTTCTATAGATGAAAAAGGCTTAGTTTTAAATTTAGCTGAAGTAAATGATCAGTTATTCAAGCTGTATATATCGCGAATGCAAATCAGATTTAATCTTGATGAAATTCATGCTGAACGTTTAACACACGCAAAGAAATATGCAAAAGAACTGGTCTTTATTCAATACAACCCACAGAAAAATCAGGTCATGAATGTAGGTGTTTCTATCAATTTAGAAAACAACACAATCAATCGAAAATCATCAAATCAAACGGCAAAAAATAAGCGTTTGAAAGGGGCATTCTAATGAAGAAATCAAACTATTTTAAGGTAATTGGTGCAGTAGCAGTTTCAACAGTTGTTTCACTTGCTTATGCTGGCTTTACTGAAATTAATAGTTCTGGAGACATTGTTTCTAAAGACAGTGCAAATGCTTTACGCACCAGTTTTTCAACACCAAATCAAAATATACCAGCGCCATTACGCACATATTCACTATGGGATAAGATCTCAGAGACAACCAAATATAATGGCACAGTAGAACCGAAGCCAACACCTGTTGCAATTGCGAGTACATCTTCACAAGCACAAAATATTCAAAGCAAAAGCAATATTAATGTGGCTAACATAGAGAGCCAACAGGAAATCAAAAGATTACAGGCAGCACTAAAAGAGAAAGAAACTGAGAATAACAAGCTCAAATATTCAAACCTTGACATGCAAGTGCAAGTAGTTGAACTAAAAAGCGATATAAACGAACTGAAGCAACAAGTTAACTTTTTAGCAAGCCAGATGCAAATTGTTGAAAGCGATGTGCTTGTAATGAAAAACAAAAAACCAAGTTCTTTTCTAGCACGAAATTAAGCAATGGTTGTGAAGAAAATTACTCAAAAACCTACCAGTGAACAGCAACGAGCAATTGATAAAGCAACACGACTAAAAACCAGTTTTAAATTGATTGCTTTTGCTGGTACTGGTAAGACTACGACATTGATCCACTGTAGTAGTGCTTTGCAACAACTAGGTAAGCTTGGACTATATCTATCATTTAATAAAAAGATGGCAGATGAAGCTAATCAAAAATTCGCTGAATATGGATTGAATTCAGTCACATGTTCTACATTCCATTCCCTAGCTTACAGAAATATACCCGGTTGGCTGAAAAATAAGATTAACAAGCCTACGTTACTTCCTAAAGATATTGTTCAAAAGTTTAAACTTGAAAACATTCGATTTCAGTACAACGGGAAAAACCGACAACTCACCGATCTAACATTAGCGCTGATTATCCTGAATACATTACGTTATTTTTGTATGACAGTGGATCAGACTGTTACCAATGATCATGCTTACATAGCATTAAAAGAACAAACATCAATTAAGCGCAATGACGTTCTTGAAGATAAAATCACTTCAATTGCGAAAATGATCTGGAATGATGTAGTTGATCCAAACGGTGATTATGGTATTACACACGATTACTATCTCAAGTGGTGGGTACTGCAAAAACCACAACTTGATTTTGATTACGTGATGGTAGATGAAAGCCAAGATAGTGACCAATTAATACTAGATGTACTCAAACGTCAAAAAGCAAAAGTTATTTTTGTTGGAGATCCATACCAAAGCATTTATGGCTTTAGGGGTGCGAAAGATATTTTACAGAACCTAGATCTTGAAGCATTGTACTTAGAGCAGTCGTTTCGGTTTGGTAATGCAGTTGCAGATATAGCTAATCTACTTCTCAATAAACTTTTTGGTGAAACCCGACAGTTAAAAGGTTTACCAAGTAAAACGTCAAAAGTTACCACTTTCAGTACATCAAGTTATGCACCATCTTCATTGAACGCGATTATTTGTAGAACAAATGCTACGGCTTTTGAATACTTTTTTAAGTTTCATAGCTACCTTAATGGCGAAAAGAAAATACGTCTTGAGGTTGATGGAAAGCGCAGTAAAGATATTTTCAGTGGTATTTTTCAACTGAGAGCAAATAAACGGCCAACGTGTAAAGAGCTTCAAAACTTTTCTTCCTACCAAGAGCTTGTGGACCATATACAAGTGTTTGGAGAAGTGGAGGGGGCAACTACAGAATTAAAAACCTTTCTGGATCTAACAAACCAATACTCATGGCAAGTGATTGAGTGGGCGTTAGAAAATAGTATGGCTGATGATGAAACTGACCCAAAAAATACTTTGGTCATTAGCACATCACACAAGAGTAAAGGTTTAGAGTGGGATAATGTCCTAATCGCAAAAGGGTTTAACTATAAAATTCTCGATAAAAAGCTAATGATTTCTGCAGATGAAAAACGGCTGTTGTATGTGACCGTAACACGAGCCAAAAACATATTATTTACAGATGGCATTAATGATTTATTGGAACACTTAAATTCAAAAAATATGGAGATTTCAAATGCCTAATCAAGTTGAAGTTCTGCAAAATAGAGTGTTTCAGGCATGTCACAATGCTAGTTATATTCGCGGAGAGTTTCATCACGAACCGTATATCATGGAGCTAGTTAAGAAAAAGGGCTCACAGGTCGCAGATATAATCACACCACTTCTTGAAATGTTTCATCTAATTGAAAAGGAAACAAAGTCAAACTTTAGTTTCACGGAAGATTTTAATTTCAAGCAACGCCATTTTGAACCAGGTGTTTATCTCAAAACTAAAGAGATATTAAATGGTGTAGAAACGTTCGATGGCCTGGCTATCGTTGATATTCCTTCAGGATCTTTTAGAAGCATTGTCATAGATTCAGGCGGTGGAATTGCTTCAAGTAAACATACAATTGAGCAGTTTAAGGAATTAAAGGGGAGATATTTAATTCCATTTTATTTTGATGGAATATATGTGCACCCTCACTGTTATACATATTTTTTCATCGAAAATGATATTAAGAGGGTGATGCCCCTTGAGGCTTATGATTCAAGCAAAGTAGGAAATGAGCAAAACATGGGCTTGCATTGGGTAGAAGAAGCAATTGAATACGGTAATCTTCACTTTGGGTTTGAAGTTGAAACACCAGATACCGAAACAATTATAGAAAAAGTCTAAAACCAAACGACAAAAAAGGGCATCTTATAGATGTCCTTTTTATGTTTTGAAATTAATAAGAAAGGTCGATTGCCACTTGTGCTAAAGATGTAAAAGCAGAGGATTCACACATATAAGATTGACGAATAAAAAACGATGGATTGTATGAACTCACCATAGTTTGACTATCACAGTTTTGGCTAAATTTAATATGTTGTATATTGATTGCTTGCCAAGCTGCAGCATTCTTTTGACTTTCCGCACGAACGTCTTTGATGAAACGTGTTAATGATTGGTTGTACGGTGTATTGCACTTAAGTTCTGGTGAACCGTACTCAGAATCACGCGCTTCATTATAATTAAATACGCATTTTTGATACTCGGCTTGTACCTTGTTATAAGCTTGAATAGCTTCAGCTTTGGTCTTATAACCAGCGTTGGCAGATGACGTAATAATGGTAGCAGCACATATCAAAGCTAAACTTAAAAACTTTTTCATAATCTGATCCTTTATTACTTCATTAATGCCGGAATAAACATTGCCCAACCTAATTTGTTGGTCGCTTTACATTGCATGCTTAGTGTTTTGTACTTTGCAGTCTGGCCAGCGTATAACTGATCGCAGTTAGCAATTAACTGAGTAAAGTTTCGATTGTGATCAGCTAGAACACGCGGAGCTTCTTCATTATTAATATATTTAGAAGCAAGGCTACCAAGCTGACTTGCGCGGTTATAAACATTTGTATAGCAATTTAGGTGTTTTGCATCAAATGGATCGTTAGAAACCGCAGCACATTTAACGTTTACTAAGCGCAGTTTTTCAAGTTCAGCACGAATAGAGTCTGAGCTAGTATTAGCACTAGCATTAAAAGATGCACATGCTAAAAGGCTAAAACCCAATAAAGACAAAAATCTGTTTTTCATAATATTTCCTTTAATTGCTCTATTAAGGGTATTCAGAATAGTAAGGACATAAACGCATAACAATACCTTCAAATGTAACGGCTTCAGCTAAAGTCACAACACCATCTCGAGGGTTTCTATCGAGGTTTCTGTTCGCATTATATTCACGACTAGGGCTTTTATATGGTCCACCTAAAACTAGAGCATAAAACCCAGCTATTGTTTTATTATTATAGTCGCTTTTACGTTGTCGTGCTTTTACTGCAAGATATAAATCTAATAATTCGACTTGTTGTTGAGCACTCAGTGTAGTGATTTGCTTAGGGTTTGATTTAATTGAAGCTGGTATTCCTCTCGCTGTTAAATCTGAAGCATTAATATCTGTTATACCAATTTTAGTCCATTGACTTAAACCATATGCACCAGCGTTGTTGTCAATTTTAAGATTAAAACCGGCAGATTCAAAACCAAGAATAGCTGCAACGTCATTAGGGTTATAACCATGTTTTAAAGAAACACGTTTAATACCATCTTTAACCGCACCAAAAGCACCTGGTATACCCCAACCACATTTACGATCTGGAGTACCTTGTCCACCTTTTAAGATTTGTGCATCTGAATAAACTTGCCCGTTTCCACCTTCCTCAAAAAGCTGTTTCATTTCAACTACTGCTACTTCAGGAATAACAGTTGGTTGTTCAGCTTTCGTATAAAGTTCATCTACACGGCCAGAATAGCGTTGAGTTTCTGACGCTGTATAAGCTGCCAAAAGAGCCTCTAAGCGTTCATTTTGTTTATGGATCTCTTTAGTCAAATAGTTTTGTGCATTGATAATGTTTAGCTTTTCAATCAAAAGCCCCATCATCGACATAGTTGCTAATTCATTAAACCATTTAGAGTTGCCATAACGTCCAGTACCAATGTTTTCAATTAATTCTGCTGGCGTAGAATTAAGTGCACCAATATCAAAACCCACATCATCAGCCGTACCACCAAAAATAGTTCTAGGCGGTGCATATTGAGCAACATCATTTGCATAAATGGTACCGCTTGCAGCTGCTTCAGGTGAGATAGTACCGTCAGCAATCATTTGAGCGACTTGCACTTGTGCAGATCCATAAGCATCCATCGAAACATCGCCACTAAATGCAAGTGCTGGAAGCTTTTTGCCTTGTTTTACTGCAATGCCATCTACCGATGAAGAAACGGGGAGGGTGATTCCTGTTGATGATGAATATAAGGCATTCCATTGAGTCCTAATGGTGTTACCCAAGTACGGTGTGTATTTGTTTTCTAATGCTTGTCCTTGTGGCGAGACACTAATCACAACGTCCTGAGGTAAATATGGCGTAGGATCTGTTAACTTATATTCAGAACTACCCACATATGGCGCAGATCCTTTAACGCGTTGCTGAAGTGCAATGGATGGATTTTTAAAAACTTGATCTAAGTTTTTATTCAGCCAAACATCTAGCCCACGTTTTGCCTTTACACCATATTCAATGTGCAAATGCACGGCACATGAACCACAGCCTTTATTTGACATGTGTGCGATGTTTTGACCAGCTTGAATACGTTGACCAGGGTAAGCGTTAAATTTTTTTTGATACGATGGATCAGTATGGCGATACATGATTCGATCGCCAGTATCCATCTGCATAATTAGTGGGTTAGTGGTTGATTGGTTGCTTGAACCAGATGAACGTGTGTCATAAGAGACAATAGAACCTGAACCAATTGCTTTAAGTGTAAGGTCATTAGGATTCGCACGACTAATATCAATACCGTTATGACTACCAGCAGCGCCCCCTCGCAAACGAAATTCACCAAAACGACCAGCACTACGGCGCCCATCATTCGGCATGATCGAATATTTATGGAAAATCATTTTTTGAGCGTTGTTAGGAACTTTTGCCGTATTAGCGTTTGTAGCGGTTACGTTTTCAGAAATAGGATCGGCGTTAGCGGTATAAATAAAAGCCGAGCAAGTCACTAAAATTGCGACTTTAATGCCACAGCTCAAGGGCTTTAATTGAAATGAGGGTCTAAATTTCATAAGTGAATCGCCAGGCTTAAAGGAAGTTCTTAAAATAAATTAACTTCTTATTAAATGTCCCTAATATCTAAGTGGACGGATTAAGTATATACGATTAAATACGTATTTTATACTTTAAAAAAAGTTTTTAGGTTTTGTTTTAAGATAGTATATACATATAGCGTTAATCTTATTGATAGGTTTAAGAATAAGGTTACATGGTTTTAATATTTTAATTTAATAAAAGTAGTGAGGTATCTAAATATGTTAAATCACGCACACGTTTTAAGCGCTACTTTCGACCAAGCGATTGACCGCGCTTCAATGGGATTAGACTTTTTAATCCAAAACAAAGTACACCAGAAGAATGAAAATGCCTTGTTAGCTCACATTGAAATGCTAGAAAACAAAATCAAAGGTATTACAAATCAGTATAACGAATTGGTTGCTGAAGCGAACGCACACATTGATGACGTTACAAGCAAGCACAATGAGCTGGCGAACAAGTACAACAATGTTTGCGCCCAAATGAAAGCAAAAGACATCGAGCTTAATAACAAGCAAATTGAGTTAGAAAAAGAGCGTATAAACAACTTTGACTTACTTGTGCAAAACCGTTCATATAACAATTTGAACCGTGCTTACAGTCATGCAGTTGGTCAGCTAGAGAAAGATCAACAGCAACTTGTTAATATCGGCGTTCGTAGATTTATTTTTAACTCTACAAGCAAAAACAACATTCAGAAAATTAACTTTTAATTATGAATATTTTGATAAAAAAAATGGTGCTTTTTGAGCACCATTTTTTATTGTCTAGATTTTAAGGTTTACCTTTAAACTTAGACAGAGTTGAGCTTAAACCTGAACGCACACGATTAGTCATAGAGCTACGGCCAGAAATATTAGATTTCTTGGTTGCACTAGAACTAGCACCAAAACGTGCATTAGGAGTCGAACCAGTACCATACGTATACCCAGTACTACTTGCAACATTCACACTACCGAAAGTAGAACCAGTCTTAAATGCTGATGCTTTAGCTACACCACGATTAAACGTAGAAGCTGTTTTTCCGTAAGCATTTGCACCATATAGACCACCACCAGTAGTAGGCGTATTATTTGTACCACTTACACTTGTAGCACCCATACCGAATGTAGATTGACCTTGGCTTGGGCTAGGTGATGTTGGTTTAGCACCAAGACCAGTTGTACCACCCGTACCACCACTGACACCACTTGGAGTAATACCACCTGTACCACCAGTTGCAGCGCCAAAAGAAGCGGATCTAGCTGGCATATTTACAGGGCTATATGCAGTCGTACTACCAGTACCGCCTAATGTATTACCACCTGTACCACCATTGCCACCACCACCACCTTTCGGATTGTTTGGACCACCCTTACCACCATCAGGACGTCTACCAGGCGGTAAAGGACGGCGAGATGCTGGAGATGGACCAGACAACGTACTTGCAGCGCCACCAAACTTTTGTATAGCTTCTTTTGAGTTTGTTTCACCCCACTGACCGCCATTCAATCCAGAACCAATCCATTGTTGTACTTGGTCAGCAACACTAAATACCAACCCGTAAATCAGGTAGATCGCTGAAGTCATCAAGAATAGATATAAGAAGAACTTCCAGATAAACGTAATCAGCTCAGTAAAGATAACTGTAAACGTATTAGATGAATAAGCGATGCTCATTGCACCTTGGTAGCTAAAGAACATATCAGTAAGCGTAACGAGAGCTGGCCCGATAATAATTTCAGCCATCCAGAAACCAACAATGATAAATATTGGTCGCATGAACAACGTTAATACCGTGACATAACCTTGTGTTTGGCTACCGACAAAAGTACGCTCAGGGATCATGTGCATTAGCGCCCATAAAGGCAAACCACACACAGCGTATAGGATATGGATGATCCAACCCACACAAGCTAGACCAAAGAAGATCATTGGCATATATGGAATAACAACCGCCATCCACACACCAAGAATCGTCAAATATGTTACTAGCTGACCAAGGATAGGAGCAAAGATATTTTCAACGGCATATTCTAAAGCGTTGGTGCCTTCTTCAGTTACGCCCTTAAGCCCTGGTACCCATTGAACAAGTGCAGAACCAGAACGAGCAGTAAGCACGACTAATTTCATGCCGACAACAGTACCTTGAGCCACAGCTTTATAGACTAAGATTGCTTCACCAGTATCTTGAATATTACGGATAACATTCGTATTGCGGTGCAATGTAGTAGGGCTGATATTTGAGCTAGACGAATTATTATTTAATAATTCCGCATCGCCTTTTTCACCGACCAATATACCCATTACCAATGATTTAGTAATGTTTGTTGCCCAAGCAGAACCATACGCCGAAAACTTTTGATCGATGTTGGATACTTTGTTTGAGTCACCACCATCGGTAGACATTGATATTAAGTTGGTAGAGTCGGCAATATCGCCGTTTGCCACCCAATTATTGTTGGATGTAAGGCTACCAACAGCATTATCCATTGCAACATAAACGGTGTTATAAATTGCTTCACCTTTTGAGTTGCTCATGATTGCTGAATTCAGTGTAGGAGGGGTGAACGTCCACAAAGGTTCAGTAATATACTTCTCAACAATAGCGCGATATTGACCTACTTTAATACGAGCTTCAGGCGTCATCATCCAACCGCGCTGATTTAGCGTATTAACAACAGTTTGAACCGCAGTATAGCCATTTTCAGAAGTCAGAACATTATTCGTTACGGTATGACTCTTATTCACATAATTATCAACTAGCGCATTAAAGGCATCCATTCCAGCTTTACTAATAGGGAATGTGCCTTCTTGCTCAGTAGCATTAGCATTTACTTGATACGCGATATACCATTTTTCCATATCGATAAAAAATTCACGATATAGATTGTACTTTTGTTGCTGTAACTTTGCTTGTACATTTGCCAAAGCAACGTTGATCTTGTTTTGATCTTGCTGGCGTAATTTATAAACAGGGATATCCATCAATTCACTATTAACCGCAGCTGGATTAACAACGTTCATTGATGCACCGCCACAAATTGGCTCTTTTCTACCTCCAACTTCTAAACGGCTGTCTGAATATGCATAGTTATAAGTAATAGATGTCCAGTTTGTAGGTGTTTTAGCTGTTTTATCTATGTAGTTCTGCTTTACCTCCACTGCAGTCCTACTAACACCGGGATCAGCATGACCCACGTATGAACCATCATTGTAGAAGCGTCCGAACGCTGGAGGGAGAGCATAGAACTCTTGGTTTAAAACGTTAATGCAATGCAGCTGTCGAAGCATGACTGGCGCATTTTTTCTGAAGCCAAAAATATCACGTTGATGATCGTGCGTATCTGACAAACTAGCCGAAGCCATTAAGGATTCGCCTAATGTTCTATTATTAATTGTATTAGAAACATTATTTGACCAAAGCACCATACCGAGGACAACCACTTGAATGAAACAGTAGCCAGACGCGGTAGGTAAAAGCAAAATAATCGAATATAATATACGGGAAAACATCGTAGTGACTTTAGAATCTTTCCCGAAAGCTTCACCGTCCTGGGCGCTTTTCAAAAGTGCAGTTAAACCAATACCGATCGCAAAAACCAGAACCAAAGACATTGCCACACTAGCTACACCACCTAATAATATATTAGTGAGTAATCCTGATGATGGTACTGTCGAAGCCGGGCCAGACGCATTGATAAACGCATTGATGAAATCGTGTCCAAAGATAGATGAGAGAAGAGTAACGGCTTGGTCGCCATCACAATTCGGATTTGTCGATTGACAAAATAAACTCATAGCTAACTCACCGTTTTTCTTAATGCTTCTTATACATCGCTTACTTAAGACGACTAAAAGCAAAGTGTTATAAATTACAAGTTAGACGTTTAACTAAAAGGCTTAATACCTTTTAACCAAAGAATCATTAAAACCATTTTATTACAAATAACAATGGTTTTTAAATTAGCAATAATGTACCACAAAACTATTATTGGTATATACAGAAAGTTTAAACATGACTTGCTAATTGTTTTAATGATTTAGTTTAAATACAAGAGACTATTATGGATAAAGCAAAGTTTACATCTCACTTAATTTTACTGTCGGAAATTAAGAAATCTGTATCTAAAGATATGGGGAAAGATATAACTGTTTTAGAGTTATCCTACATACTCAACCAAAGCATAAATCCTTTAATGGCAATAACTTATAAAGAAAAACTAGATAAAATAAATACTTTTGAATTAGATCCTATTGAAGTTCTCAAAAAACGGAAGAACCTAAAAATATTAAAAGTATTAAACCTCATGCTTACGTTAAATCTAGACAAAACCATTAAAAAAGACGATATAGAAAGTTACAACGAGTATAAAGACAAGTTTTTAGAGAACATCGCAACAATAGGTTTAGACAGATTAGAGCAAGAAGCGTTAAAGGTACAAATTGAAAATTTATTGAAGTATAATTGGGTATCTTAATACATCTCTTAATTTTAAGATTCTGACTTTAATAAAGGGTTTAAGCCAAATGGAAAACATACAGAACGAAGAAGATATACTTCAAGACGCGACCAGAGCCGTTTTTAATTGTGGCACTAGTTTTAGTGAAGCTAAAGTAGTTTCCCTTACTGACGAGTTTAACCCACAACCTACACTACAAACACAACGAACCAACCTAAAATATATCTACGACAATAAACTACCGAATGAAATTGGTCGTCAATTAGCGCAAGAACCAGAATACCAAGAAGAAACACGTTCATTACTTGTTGGCCACTTTAAAGAAATGGCTCTAGAAGATTTAATTGAGCAGCAAGATTACCAAAACCGCTACAAACAAACAGATCCAGAATTGGACCAAGACAATGAATATGAAAACAATTCGGATAACGAATACACATCACGCCCACCAGAGCCTAGACCTTGGTAAGCCTAACCATTAAAAAGAAAATGCCCGAATGATGGGCATTTTTTATATCTACGTAATATCTAGCTTCAAAAGTTCAGATGGATCTATGCGCTGACGGAATGAACATGCGAGTTCTTTTACAATTTGATTTTGATATTGTTTGCGGTCGAATGTGTCAAAAGCTGAAACCTCAATTTCAGGATCAGTGATTGCATTTAGAAGATCCTTGGTTGCATTGAGTGATGCGGTAGGACAAACATAGATAAGGTTAAGCACTGAAGTACGAAGCAAAATATCTAATAAGTGATATTTGGGCGGTTCCAGTTCCTTATCTACATTAGAAAAGTAGTTCACAAGATAAATGTCATTTGATAAATGCAGATTGATATTGTCAATGAGATCTTTGGTAACACCGTCAAGAATGCCATTCACCTTCAACAAAAGTTCAGTGTTTTCGATGTCTTTAATTTTTTGCGTATCGACACGTTCATTAAATAAGTTGTTTAGATTTCTCAAAAACTTTGGTTGTGGCGCCGTAGTTTCAAAATACATCTGATTTTTGATACGGTCCTTCATGTAAGTTTGGATCATCTTAGCTTCAGAAGAAAGAAACTCAATCTTAAACGTGTCGTATGACACTAGATCAATAAATACTTGCTGGCCAGCACCCGACTTAATATCAAACCAGTTCATAAAAATACTGGCTTTGAGTGATTTCAATTGTTTAAGAATAGCCGTCTTCTCAAAATCATTCATATTGAAGTAGCTACTTGAAAAAGTATCGAGATAAAACTTCCATTTATCTTGCACTATATTCCACGCTTGATTAATAGAAATGATTGGAGCATCTATAATTTCATCTTTGATGGATTTTGACAGCTCATATAATTCATTTAAACGTGCTTGGTAGTTGAAGTCTTGAGTAATCACATTCTTTTCTTGTGTTGTGGACTCAGAATCCTCAAGATCCGCACCAACCAATAAATAAGCATCGGTTACTTTTGGTGTTTCCTTATTTGACGGTGCTGGTACTGGAGCACTAGAATGTTCAGTGGAAAAAGTTTCATCATCTTCCGCTGGCGTATACGGCGGTGTAGTCTCTTCATTAGGAGAACGTGCGTCTGTACGTTCAGCAAAAAAGTAAAACAATTCTTCTTGCGGTGCAACTTTAAACGGCGTCACATTATTATTGATGATTGCTTTTACAATATGGTTTGCCAGTTTTAGCGTGTAGGATAGGGCATGTATATAAAGCTCTAATGTTGCAAAGTCACTGGTATCAACTTCATTAGCACCAAACCAAGATAGGTTACGCAGTTCAAGCCAGCTCGTGAAAGAATCGTGAGAGCTATTAAAACTTAGATCTACGGTCTTGGACAAATAGATAAAAACGCAAAACAAAAACCTATTTTTGTACTCATACTTAAATACATCAGAATCGGTCCAGATCTTATTCTCAATGAGAGCAAGAATGTAATTTAAAAGCTCATGGTGTTTAGTCGAATCGATTAAGTTGTCTGGTAATACTTTTAGTTGATTAAGGTGTGGTTTTACAGGTGCATCATTGGATGGTTTAAGGAAGTGGTAGAACAAGTTAAATGTTTGCGTATCATCTATATCAATTACAGGTTCATAATCATCTTCATCTACGTTATTTAGATCCTGTTGAATATCGACTATTTGCCCGGTGTGACCTTCTGAACGGTCAATCTGGCAGATACTAAAAAGAACAGGCAAAACCCCGACAATATTACGGTTGTCAATTGTTTGATAGTGGGTATCAAAAAATATCGTATCAGCTAAAAACGTACCTTTATGATAGTTGAGAAAGAAGAATAGTACGTTATTTAAAGAACGGTGATTTTCACCATAAGAGGTGTTAGAAGTAGCGTTAAAGTCATCGAAAAAAACTAAATTTGTATCCATCTAAAAATACTTTAAACCACACCCTTAAACTATTACTAACAAGCATATAAGTTTTAAGAGAGGGTTTAAAGTTAATTTTAAATATATTTAATGGAGTTTAAGACATCGGGCTTTGTAAGCGCTCTACATTTGATGAAAGGTCAGAAACATCTTGCTCTAAAGTCATTGCCTGGTCTATCGCACGTTTCATTAAATATTCTTGATTAATTTCTTTAGGCTCTTTACGAGTAGCATTCTTTTGTTCTTCTTCTAATTTGAAACGTTCAAAAGCGAAAATAGAACGAATAATACATAAGCTATCTTCAAGTAGGTCTGAATGCACTTTAGGAAAAATTAGATCAGGATCTAAATCAGATGCGACTTGGTTAAACAGCATAAATTGATCGCGATGTTCGATAAGAAATTCATCATATGTACCGAACTCAGATTCGATCATATCTGGAAAATTTGCGAGAGTTGAGACTTTCGTATCTTGTGATAACAGAATTGAATCACCTGATGGCGCAACTAAAGCATGAATAGGTTGTTCTGCAATAGGAGCCAACAACACTACAGTAAATGGGCGTGTTTGGTTTTTCATGGTTAGTCCTAATTAGTATAAAAAAAGCTTTGGCCAAAAAGTCTATTTTGAAATTTTGGTAGGTTAATGGAATCGAATGGAAGGTCCGTCTCTTTAGTACACTTCTGATTAATTAGATAAATGATATTTTGAAGAAGTGCAATCAATTTAAATGGACTGTTGTATTCATTGAATATGGGTGCAGCGATGCAAAGAGTCTTTTTTCTATCGGTTGATAATGCCCATGGGTTCACCAGGGTAAAGCTCACCTTGGCATTATTATGTTCAATTGGTCGTGCATAAATATCAAGAACATCGGATAAAGTAGATACCTTTAATTCTTTTGAAATGTCAGTAAGAATCTCACTGACTTGAAGCGCTGTTTTATCATGAATATCGCTTATAGTGATGCAAACACCACTATTACTATTCATTAAATTTGCATAAAGAACTTCAATAACCATGGACTCGTCTTTGGATAAATCCTTTAAATTGGCATTGACTAAATCTATGGTCCGATCTGATTTTTGTTCAAGTTTAATTTGAAGCAAAAGCGGTTCATTCTTTTTTGAAACAGGGAGTACTTTATAATCGCTAAGATTGTACTTTAACCGCTTCATTTCAGTAATCAGCGTTTCTTTGGCATTATCAAAAAGCTTCTGATCTCTCTTGGTTAAACCAATAACAAAATTTGTGGACATGAGTATATTCATGATCCACAAAGCAGTAGATAAGGATAAAACACTATCCTTAACAACTTCTGAATCTGAATCAGAAAACCCAGATATTTGCTTGATTTTGTCGGTTATCGAAATCATGTGAACCCTTGTTTAATTCGGCATTTTCATCTGAAACTTTGTCAAAAAGATTAGTTTGATTAAGTACGTCTTGGATATTTTTTTGTGGATCATCACTGAGTAAACATTGGAATAGGGCACTAATTAAAGTAGCAAGTGATGTGCCATAGTCATTGGTACACTTGATTAACTGGCCAGCATCTAAGCAAATTGGTGTTTCATCATCATAAAGCAAGTGTAATTCTGGTGATTCAGCATAAACCAACTTTACATGAGTATCCGTGATGATTAACTCAACTTCTAAGTACTCATTATTTTCAACAAAATATTTAAAGCGCAACATCAATGCATCATCGCCACGTTCTATATATACAATTTGTCGATCGGTCGTATTGGTATGGGTGACGAATCTATTCTCTTTTGTGATCTGATCAATGTAGTTCAAAAAGATGGTTTTGAGTGACGCACTTAAAATACCTTTGGCAGCGAGTTCACTTTTCAAGTAAGGCAGAAAGTTTTCAAGATTTTCATGCAATGGTTTTTGCATTCGATCATCTCCAATGGGATTAATAAAAGGGCATACACATCAAATGTACAGCGACTCAATTATGACTATTTCATTACAACAGTTACTTAAAGGACTGCAGACTGTTTGACTTATAAAACTGATACTTTCGCCACACTTTTAATTCAGAAATATCTAACTTGTTTCTAAATCAATATGGCTTTATCTGATTATAAAGCCATATTGAAAGTTTAAATATTTAAAAATTATTTTTAGTATATACCTAAATCTAAGATTTAAAATGGATCTAACTTTTAACTGGCAAACTTTGTTGCTTTGGTTAAAAGGGTTAAGTCTTCATGGAATTGATTTTTTAAAAACCCATAGTTAAAAACGTAACTAATAAAGGTGAAAAACTCTAATTGGTTCGGTATTTTGTCTTCAAGAATACTGACCTCTAATTGTAATGTTCCTGTTGCACGTTTCTTAGAATGAAACTTAAGACCATCAAATGTTTGACCGTAATAAGTTGATATTTCCAAGAAAACTAAACGGAAAAAATAAGGGAAGATTTGAGAAACAACACGCTCAGGATCATCAATTTGAGTTAAACGTCTACCGTTGTGATATTTAAACTTAATACCATCAGCCATACTTTTTTCTACCAACAGGCGAATATAGGCATGACTACGAGTAATCATGCTTTTAAGTGGCGTTTTTGCTTCATGAATATTTTCGTATTGCATTTAGTTATCTCACATCTCAAGTCTTAATTGGTCAGCTTCATTTTCTTTTTCAATCGAAACTTCAGCAATAATTTTTTGGGTATTTTCGTTTTGCAGATCTTGATCAAATATTTCATTCACACAAGTTTCGACTAATTGTTCAGTCAAGTTTCTGCAGATCTCAAACTCTAAACCTTTAGGTTGTACGGTAGGGTAGCCGTCAATTAAAAATGAGTTTTTCATTTCATTTTCATTTGAAACTTTAGAGTACAAATAAGTCTCAAAATAACGGGCAAACATTTCGGTACTGGTCGCGTAATACGGCGTTGCACGATTTTCAGCACTGTCGATATTTAAACAATCCTTTTTATAACGCGATAGATTGTCACTAAAACGAATATCACCTACGTTTACTTCAACGTCTTGCGACTTATCAAAGAAGTTTTGCATTTGAGTATGAGGATTTTTAACACCCTCAGGCATGTACTTCTCTACCAGGTTATAGAACTTGTATTTAGATGACTCTATCAAGTATTCAGATAGGTTTTGCGATAGTGTTTTTAAATCCACATTCGCTGCAGTCGCAACACCTGTAATTTTTTCTTCCAAACCGGTTGTAGGTAAATGATGTTCTGGCTGGCGCATATCATTAAGTTTTTGCTGATAGCGCTCAAACGACTTAAAGCTTATAGCATTAATGTCAGTGTTAATTTTAGAGACAATGACATCCACCTTGTCTTGAACCGTACTGAAGAAAGATAGGTTTGTATCAGCTTTATATTCACGCTCATACTTCTTCAAGTACTCTTCAATTTTCTCAAACTGACGGCGAATGAGATCTTCATAGTGCTTTTGGTGCCAGTCAAAGAAGCTGCTTAAAGTTTTGCGCGTAGAATTAGGATAATTCTCTTTATTCTTAATCACTTCATCATGCATTGAATCAGCAACAGTGTGGTACGCCTTGATTGCAGTCTCAGCATTCTCATAAAGTACTTGACCGTAATTTTTCATTGGCTGAACTGGCTCATTCATCATCGCACGATGTAACTTTTCAAAAGCACGACCGGACTCAGTAACAGGGGAGTATCCAGCATCCAACATATTTGATAAGAAGTGTCGTGCACCTGGTATCTCAAAATTAGGGATGTCTTCATAATAGTCCTGAAGTACAGAACGATTCATTTGAGCGTGATTTTTATATACTTCCGCTTTTTCCAACATCCCCAAGTGTGCATCTAGCGCATGGCCATACTCATGAGCCAAACTTCCAGATCCGCTATCACGAGTTAAGTTAACCACGTTCTTAGACAGCTCAAAATGCGCTGCAGATCCTTTAATTCCGCGTGAAGCCAAAGCAACACCCAAGTTCAATAAACCATTGTTTGATTTAAAGCCCATGAGTTGTTTTAAGTCAGCCAATGAGTCATACACGGCATTAACCAACTGTTGAGCCACAGGACTAACTTTATTGCCTACTTCAACACCACGGATAGAAAAGTCATCTTTAAGCTTGAATGAATCCACATCGGCACCTTGGCGATGATCAGGACCAGTACGAGAGTAATTTAACAATCCGTAAATGCTTGATTGGACTTTTTCAGTCACAAAGCCATTTTCAAGTTTTTTCACTTCACTGGTAAATGACGGCAAACGTGGTGCTTTAGGTGTATTCACAGCTTCAGTCGTTGCTTCTATAACTGGTGCAACAGGATCTTTAACATAAATAGGTGCAGATTCAGCTTTAACTAAACCACTTTCAATCGCACTTTTCAGAACGTATGGTTCAAGCACAGTTGAATATAAGCCAGTACGTTGCATGTTGCTGATCGCATCGCTCACATCTTTAGTGACTTTCGACTTACCGTAAAAATCAAAGATCTTACCTGTTGATAGAATCTCACTAAGTTCTTTATCAATCGTTTTTTCGATGATTTTCTCAAGCTGAACACTGATACCGCCTGTATGTTCTGGCATAATGTAGTACTCATTCAAATTGCTAAGCAATTCGAAGTAGTTTTTGTAGTTGTTCTTGGTACCTTTACTATAAAGCCCGATATAGTCTTTACGTTGGCGATCAGTCATACCAAGACTTTCAGCAGATAAGCTTTTATTGTTTCTTACCGCATGAATCAACTCTTCTTGAGTATCTACCATCAAATTTCTGATGTTAGAAACAACAGCCACATACGCACGTAATTCTGTCGCACGTTGGCTATCAAGCATCAACGCATTTTTAGAGAATAACGGTTTAGTTGGGCAGTAGTCATACATTGCCTTTACGAATATTTTGTCATCAATACCGAGTGGCGTATTGGTGTACCAAGCTTGGAATTCTTTATTTGCAACGATTTTTGCTTTTCGATAGTCCGTAGCTGTTTGATCGGCTGATGTCGCTGAAATATATTCCAATGAAATATATTCACCGTAGCGATCTTTATGTGCACCGCCAAACTTGGCACCTACATCACCTAAGTACGTAGCAGGGGAGTCACTTGGCTCTACCTTTACATCAACAGGCACATATTTGTCTTTTGGTACCAATTGATCGATAAACGTGAAGTCAGTAAACACACGGTTTTGAAGTTGTAAGACATCTTCAACTGAGCGCATACTTTTAACAGGAAAAACGCACAGAGACTTGTAATCACCGTGAATATCGGCTTTATCACCAAAAAGTTTAACCGATGCATATTCATTGTCGGTCGATGGCTTGATGGCCAAGAACAATTTGTGATTTTCAGTTTTGATATACGGCTTTATGTGTGCAGTTTGATCGTATAGAGCACCAAGCGTATTCGTAATCAAAGTTTGGAAATGCAAACTTGCTAACTGTTTATTCTCAAAGTCAGTTTTGTGTTTAATCTGAATTTCAGGCAAGTCAGATAGTGCTAATTGCTCTAAAGTGGTACCGAAATTAACCTTAGATTCGATAGCATTTAAGATTTCGTGACTAAACTGGTCTACATCATCAAAACCAGTAATCAATTGATACTGATAGTCATGAGACGGTATACGAAGAAGCACGGCAGTCAATTGAGGCTCATAGTCCGTATCAACCATAAACAATTGAGGTGTTTCATCTTGTTGAGATGATTTGTTTAGCAACTTGTATTGGTGAACTTTAGGGTTGGAACCTACAAAATGCTCAGCATAAGCCTGTTTAACCGTATCTTGTAATGCTTTGACATGCTCAAGCATGACGGCATTGACTTCATTTAAAGCGGTTAAGGTTTTATATTTTTCTGCAAACGCCTCATTCACGGCGATCTGCTCTAACATAAATCTAGGCTGAATATCCTCAAGTTCTGGATTACCTACACGGTTTAATACAACACTAAATTTGAGCTTATTAATAAATGGATCAGGTTCACCATTGATACCATTGCTAAAAAGTTCTTTAAGATCGCTTTTCTGAAGTTTAGAGTTCACCAAATCAAACGGGTGAACTTCTTCAAATGCCTGAACATCAAAAACTTTGGTTAAGTTTTTAGGCATGATTGCTGTCTGGCCATCTACATGAGCGATAACATAGGTGTACGCTGGAGAGATGTTGCTCAGAAGCTCAGTGACTTCACTCGGTTTTTTATCGTAGCTAAGATCCTCAAACTTTTCGTATGTTGCAGAATTAAGATTGCTGATGAAATCTAATTTAGAGTTGAAATTAGATGGATGATCAGAAATGTACTGGAACATCTTGTTTGGTAAAGACGTAAACACTTTATTGATTAAAGTTTGCTGACTGTCTTTAGCTTTGAAGAAGTTGAGATCTGACTCGTAATATTTTTCAAAAGTGAACTTAGCTGGAGGCATAAACGTCATGCTGTTGCGTGAAGTCGATAACTTAAACAAAGCATTCGCAGACGTTTTAACCGCATCTCTATCATTAAAGCCAGTAGCCTTATGCATATTGGCATCTAGGGAAACTGAATGCCCAATAAACGGCGCATTTTTGTCTTTATGATTGTAGAGGCGTATATACTGAAGATCATTCTTTTGAAACACGGTGATAAACAAATCATGATCAGGGATCTTGATTGCGCCGTGGTGATCTTCATAGTGCTTTACAGCATTTTCTAGCTGAGTGTTAAAGTATTCAGATTCACTATTGAACTGTACGTTCTCTTCTTCAGCTGATAGCGAAAAATATTTAACGTTATTCTGAAAAGCTACATTAGGTTTGAGAAGATCCTTAATCACCTCAAATTCTTTTTGTACTTCAACATCAAATTTGCCAAAAACTGTACGCTGATTAATATCAATCAGGTTCAGATAGTTGAATAGCTGAATGTTGTTGTAGTTGTGGTTCGGTAGGGCAGTTTTGTTTAACTGGAGCTTACCATCTTCTAACTGCATGCTTTGGACTTGCTTTAAGTCATCTGCAGTCAGCTCTACACCAAAGACTTTCTTAGTTTCTTGTTTGAGCTCTTTATCTTCACCAGCAATCACTAAGGCAGCTATTTTTTGTGCCTTGTCATAATCGCCATCTTCTAGATATAGGGTTTTCTCAACAAAATACTTGGCAATGTTCGCATACGCTTGATTTGTTGCTTTGTAGCCATCGGTAGACAATGAAAAATGTTTGTTTTCATCAAATTCATTTGATTTAACGGTTTTAACTTTTAAATCGTCAATGTCACCCGTTGGTTTAATCTGAACATAGATTTCATCTGCAGCGAGATCCATATTCGAGACAAATAAGGTCGAATTTTTAGAATAAAACTGACGTTCGATACTCGACAACAGATCCTTTGCATCTTTGCGGTCTTCTTCCATGTCAGACTGCATATCTTCAGCAATCGACTTGATGTTTTCGCCACGTTCATCCTTTGTGATAAATGACCAGTCTTGTTGCGGATATTTGGCTGTTAATGCCTTTTGGAAGCTTTGAACCTCAACAAAGCGATTGAACTGACGGTCCAGACTAAACCCATCTGTATGTGATGAAGTTTTAGCAAAAATATCCTCAGGAACAGAATCAGATTTAGTCTTACGATTGAAGTTTTCACTTGCATTTGGCACCAATAAATTACGGAATAAAATCTCATTTACACCGTTCTTTAAGAATGACGCACTTTTAGTTTGTGATAGAGATTGTTTTAAAAATGCTTCATCAAAGTTTGATTCATCAAGAAGCCGAGTAAACTCTTCAAAATACGCTGAAGCTAATTTATCGTTATTAGCAAGATCAGCCGTGCACAGATCGCTTAACTCTAAACGCTGTGCATCTTGCTCTAGCGATAACGGCGCAGAAAAATCACCAGCAACAAAATCATTGATATTTTGCTCAACATAACTGTTCGTGCGTGACATCAACATATCAACTGCAGTTTCATTATTCACAAATTCCTGAAGCTCAGGCGTGTTAATTGAAACCAATTGATTGTCGAATTGCTTAGACAGTAATTTGAACAGATCCGCTTTGTGTTGATTGCTTTCTACTTCAGATTCAAAACCTACAAATTTGCCGTTTTCATCTTTAGCGTAGTAGAAGCTGTTTTTATTAAACAAAAAGGTATTTGTTGCAGACGTAATGCCAGATACCAAAGTTTCACTTTGCCATAAGACTTTTTTAACTTCATTGTACTGTTTTGAGATCTCAACATTGTGTGTGTCGATTTCGTCAGAGATCGCTTGAATATCATCTACGCTGAATCTTTTTGTTTGTGTAGCTGAGCGCACGACATCTTGAATTTCAGCATATTTCTGATTTAGATAATCACTATATTGCTTCTCAATTTGTTGAGCTTGTTCAGTAGCCTTAGGAATGACATAGACATCCAAAATCTGTCTAATTTCAAGCATAGACGGCGCGAAATCACGCACCTTGTCATTGCCTCTTGCATCCAATAATTCTTCAGGAAACTTTAAGAGCTCTTTAAGTACGGCAACATCATCAATTTCTGGAGTAGGGAGGTCATTTGCAATGTTGAGTAGATCAGACTCAGTAATAGATGCCTTCTCAGTTGCCTCAAAATTAACATCAAGATTATTCAAGATCTCGTTAACATTTGATTCATTGAGTTGTTCTTCTAGTTTACGCTGTTTGATTTCAGCAGATTGGTGATCATAGAACGCATTAAACTTAGGAACGATGTTTACAGAGAATTCAGAGAACTCTTGGCTCAGATCGGCAAAGAAAACTTTACCTGTTGGCATCTGGCGTACCATTTGTTGTAAGACATCATGGCGAAGCATGGCAGCGTCATACACCATCTTATCTACAAGGCGTGTTTCAATACCTTGTTTAGACGCCATCCATGTGCCGTGTTCATCTTTATAAAAAGCTGGAATACCTTGTTTAGCTGATTCTAATAGCTTTGGATACGGCAATTGCTGTTGATTAAACACACGGTCTATCACAACAAGATCAGAAGCTAATTTTTGTACATAAGCATCAACATCTTTAAAGCTCATGTTAAACATTCTGTTGCCACGGCCATGCTCAATCAGCTGATTAAAAGTGGACTCGTATTCATGAGCAAAATGCACCAGGTTAATATTGTCATTTAACCCCAATGCTTCATACGGATCATGAGCAAAGATTTCAGGAATATGGCGCAAGTCATCAATAATCAGTAACGAACCATCTTTTTCGTAATTGACGGGTACTGCAAATGGAGACAACTTAATTTTGGCTAGATTATCTAGACTTTCGCCACTGGCCATCGCCGATTCTTCATCTAGATAGACTTTAGAGAAGATATTTTCATAGCCATAATCTTGAAGACGATTAAAAGGAATTTTTGAAGACTGAAATTGAGCCAAGTAGGATTTGTTCGATTCCTGAAGACTGGTTTTCAGCGTATCAAGGATATTAGATCCATTGTTTAGCTTACTGACATACACTTCAGGGAAAGCAGAAAGGCGTTCGGTCGCTGATGCGAAGTAACTTTTCCAGTTCGGAATGTTCTTCTTAAACGGTAGATTGGTGAGATAAATATCTTCTTGCTTAGTCGGTACTTTCATATCGTTGGTAAACGCTGGAAAGACCTTCTGAAGATCGTTTAGATCGATACCAGACTTTGCCGGGTTCTTATAGTAGTACGCATGAATACCATCATCATTTTGCACTTCATAAAAATGGGCATCCATTAACACTTGTTCAAATTGCTTAGAACTGTTTTGTTCAATAGATTTTTTGAATTGCTCAAATTCATTAACAACAAGCATCGCCGTTTTTGGGCGAAAATTGTTGGCTGGCGATACTACAAGACGCGCACCAAGACCAGTTAAATTAGGCCATTTAACTTCATTCACTTTATAGTCTCCTACTTGGTCACATAGCATGATCCAAGACTTTAAAACGACTCTTACGAGTACTTATATGTGCTTATATTAAACTAAAAAATTAACTTTGAGGGAGGGTTTAGGCGTTATTCTTTAAAATAGTATATACCGAGTAAATAGCACTGTTTAAATACCTATCATTTTTAATAAAACCATCTAAAACCGTGCACTATTCTTTCTTTTTTTATAAATAAAAATGCCACCGTATAGGTGACATCTTGCTTAAAGCTGATGGTTACATTTTAACAAATTCGTTTTTAGCGAGTTCGTCTGGTTGGGTGCCATCTTCTACACCTACAATAATTCCAGTACCACGAATAAAGTAGCCACTATTATTCGGATATTGGACCAAGGTAACATTATGCTCAAGGTTACTTTCTAAAAAGGTAGTGCCGTATCCCCAAAACTTATTTAATCCTTGCCATGGAGCATCCTTAATATAATTGTTTTGGGCATATTGAATGGTGTATTGACCAATTGGAAGAGATATATTGACAGTTTGCTTTTTGGGTACCTGAACAACGGCTCGTAACCTTTTAGTGGCCTTATCTCGAATGATAAACACAGTATCAACATTTTGAGATTCCATTGAAACAGGACCAAAATGTTGTGTGTTTTCCATACTGGAAACATTAATCACTTCTTTTTTAAATGGCATGGCTGCACTATTGGCTACCATTTTTTGATGTTCAGCATAGTCTTTTGCCATTTGTAGACCGTTTTCAGGTTCATTCGGTTGGCCTGGATTGGCTGACTCTACTGATTGAGCTTGTTTCGATATTGCCCGTGTAGCACTTTGAGCAAAGAGATCGACCAATCCGAAATGATTAGCCACAGATATAATTGCAACTGCTAGACCAAAACCAGCAAATTGCTTTGGAATTGCTATTGCCATAGTGCCCCCTGATTCCATTTATAAGATTTAAATAAAAAAAAGATGCCACCCACAGGGGATAGCATCCAAGATCTCAAAATTGCTTATAGTGCCAATTCAGGATCGCTATTCTTTTGTTTGCTTAATTCTGGATCTGCTTGTACTTCAATGTTGGTCATGAGCTTAGTCCAATATTCATCGTATTCAGCTTGTGACATCTCATTAATGACTTCATTCCATTTAACTAGGTTCTCATGTTGATCTGTACCCGGTTGGAAGAAGTGCATTGCATTTCTGACATACTGCTGATGATCAGCAAAACGCAGTTCAGCAATATTTTCCTGAATATAGTCCAGGCCTTTCACCGTAAATTCGCGAATCTCCTTCATGATTGCATCTTTTTCTATACCATGCGGTTGAGTTACAGAAGATGAACCACCTTCAGGACATGGGTAAACAAGCCAATCATTACGCAAGTTCATTTCTGCTAAGGTCACTTGTAAGTACTGCTCACCACTACGGGCAAACATTTCATGTGCGGTCGTCCAATACGGCTTCTTAGCACTTGTTAAGCCCTCTAATACCATCGCATTTTTGTAGAAATCAGTTTTTAGCTGAGATTGATTAGTTGATGTTAAGCGATCGTTCGTCTGTAAGCTTAAAGAAATTAACTTTAAGTGTTCATCTGACAATGGTTTAGGGCTGTTTTCTTTGATGAAGTCGAGTGCACATATCGCAAACTGACTACGCAACATTTGTCGATAATCACGGAATACAACTGATCTAAAGACTGTACTGTTCGCTGCACCAAGTACTTGCGCTGCAAAGACACGATCATGATCAATTTCAGAACGAGATTGCGAGATATATTTGTTGAGCTCAGTCCGTGGGATTGGATACTCATTTTCAGACAAGAACTTATGCAAGCCTTGGGCAACGTGCATATAACGTCTATGTTGTATGGCGTCCTTTTGGAAAAGTTCAGGATCTTCATGACGATTAGCGAAGTTAATCAATGAAGATAGTTCAGTATGCAACTTGCCACGTTCCGCAATAAACGTATTAATTTTCTCTTTTATGCTGTCTCTATCTGGCGTAAACAAATCAACAATGTCAGGTTGATCTACCAATGTTTTATCCAAAATCGTTTTGATGCTGGTTTCATAAAACTTGACTTGATTCTCAAGATTCGTGCGAAGTACTTCTATCGAGTCATCCTTTTTCATTGGCAAGTAATACATCGCTTGATTTACTTTGGCTGCAGCTTGCAACAAATCTTGGTTAATGTTGGCATACTTCTCAGACTTAATGTTATTCAATTCTGCAAAACGAGTTAGATAAGGCTGTACGTTTTCCATCATCATTTTTGGTTGATTGCGTGTCATCGCACTAAAAATGAGATGGTCATAGGCATGGAAAAATTCATGACCAAACGAGCCAAAACCTGAATTCTTGGTTAAGTTAATCACACGGTTAGATGGCTCATAATGTGCCATCGCAGCGGAACGTCCACGCGAACCAAAAGCAACACCCAACATACCGTTAAAGCCAACAAATTTCGGATCTATATCAAGTGCCTTAGCAAGAGCGAAACAACCGTCATATGCGTTATTTAACGCGATTTGACGATCGCTCTGGTTCAAGTACTCGCCAAACTCTACGGCTTTAAATCCAAAGGTCGCTTGCAAGGTATGTGCTGTAACATCTTGGCCATTACGTGAAGCAATGTTTTCCGTCACAACCACATCACTGAGCTTGAATGCCTTACGCATAGTACGAGGCTTAGCATACTCTTTGAATAGGGCATCTAAGGTACTCGCCGTGTCATCTACAATGTGCGATACATTCTTTTCAGATAACGAGACTTCTTGAGTATCATCATTCTCTGCAGTTGCGTCTTTGGTTTTTTTAGCAGTTAACAGATCCATGACCTGTTCAGATAGACCAGCATCAGATCTGCTAAATAGCGTACTCGAATCTATAATGTTGCCACTTCTAAAAGTAACAGTCGCTTTTACTTTGTCTTGGAACGGTTTGGCATCAATCGCACTACGTATTTTTTTATAGATAGAGTAGGTGCCTTTAACTGGCGGTAACTCTTTCCTTAAATGATGAAGTGCTTCAGTGAGCGTTTTACGTGCTTCACTACTATCGGTTTTCGCCAATTCAGAACTAATAATCATGTCAGTGGCAGCATATTCAGCATAGCTTTCTACCAATGAAAATAATGACCGATCTAATGATTTAAACGCCGTGAACAGATCTTTGTCTTCATTCAAACGAACGTATAAATCACATGCATTAGGAATAAATTCACGAACTGTTTTTGCTTCCATTAATGCATCACGCATACTTAAAACAGCGTCATAGTATCCAGCACCTACTTTTTTAAACTGTTCTTCAGTGGCATTTTCAAGCGGATAACGTGGCTGATCATTCGTCATCTTACGTACAGCGTCAGTCAGCAAGTGAATGTAAATATCTCGACCAGCTTCTTTTGCTTGTAAAACCGATTCCTTTTTCCAAATTTTGTCACGCGTAATTAGGTTTTTGACTTGCAAAAGCGACATATCTTGAATCTGACTGAGCGATAAACGTGGACCATACAGATCCTTTTTCGCACCAGGCATTTTCATACCCGTATCTTCAATAAGTCCAACTTCAGAACGTGGCTCAGTGGCTTTCGGTTTGGTTGTTTTTGGCTCTTTTGGTGCTTCAGCTTCAGGCTTACCCTCAGACTCAAACAGTGATGTTTGTTCTGGAGCAACTGGCTCAGTCGGCTCTACAACTTCTACCGTTGTTTCCTGTACTTCTGGTTCAGTAGGCTTTTGAACTTCAGGCTCAGTTACGGTCGGTTCTTCAACCAATGGTTCTTGGGCAACTTCTACAATAGGTGCGCTTTGAACCATATGTTCAGGTTTATATACTTGATCGCGAGACTTAAATAATTCTGCTTTTTTGAATGATTTTGCAAAATCAGTAATTAAGAAGTTCTTAGAGTTCGGGTGCTTTGGCGTAGGAAGAATTTTATAGCCTTGATCAACAAATTGCTGATGTTCGGCATTATTCACAATGGCCAGTTTTAACGGAGCTTGATCATCGGCAACTTTAATCGCGAGATCGAACCGGTCTTTAGATTCAAGTAGCTTTTCACCAAAGGCAAAATCAATTTTATTGACCAATGTTGAAATATTAACAGCCACAATCTCATTAAGGCCTTTAACATCAATATTTTCAAAACTTGGTGATAATGGCACCTTGATTGTCTGCAGTATGTTTTCACGTAACCCAAGATCATTTAATACTTGGTCCACAAGATGCGCTTTTATCCCGTTTAACTGGAAGTCTTTAAACAATCCACCACGCTCGTTGAATTTAGCAAACTGCTCAACATTATCAAAAACCCGTAATTGATCATGCTGTAAAACTGGTGTGTCTTTATCAATGACAGAAATCACTAAATCAGCACCGTCATTGGCCACAATAATTTTGGAGCCGTTTTCAAACGCTTGATCCATTTCTTTTTGATTGATGTAGTCGGTAAAGACGTTCATCAAATCAACATTGGTCATCACATCATTGCTTTTCACAAAATCGATTAGATCTTGTTTCGCCGTTGGATCGATATATTGATTATCGGCATCACGTAAAGTTAATGCCTTGTAATCGTCCAACTCAGGGTTAAACAATACCTTTTCTTTAAGGTGTAGGTTTTCGATCGACTGGAAGATCTGATAGCGTTTTTCTAATGAGTCGATCAAGTACTGCATTTGCTCTTGCGTACTTAAAACTGAATCATTGCTAAGCGTCAAAGCTTTAAACAGCGCCTTATCGTCTGCAGCTAAGTCATTCAGACTTGATTTAACGATTAAGCGATCGGTAGACGGAATCTGTTCACCGCTGAAATATAAGTTAATCGCACCGTGCTTTTGTTCATCAGCTGGTGAAACCGTGAGATAAATATTTATCTCAGGAAACTCAAACTCTTTAATGCGTTCAGGATTGTTGATAATGCTTAAAAGAGATCCCGTTTTTGTCTCGAGGGATTTATTTTTTAGTGCCGTCCATTCTTCAATAGAACGATTTTCAAATGACTGCAGTAGGGCAGAATTGATTAAATCACGGTTGAGGTTAAATCCATTCTTGAGTGAGTCTGGAGTCGATTGTAATGCTTCAAGCACAAGCCCATGTTTAAAGAGATTGCCAAAGTCATTTTCACTGTTAACATCGGTCTTTTCAAGTGGCAAGAAACTTGATGCATGCTCATAGACATTCTTAACTTCAATATCAAGCTTTAAGCCTTTTTCATATTTAGGTACCGCTTCCTTGGTCAAAATACGATTAAGAATTACATTCTTAAGGTCATCATAGGTCAGCTTGTTTTCGCTGATCGGATTAGAGCTCAGGATATGTTCAAACGAAGAAGCACCATTAATCATAATGGTTTTTTGCTTTTGTAATGAACTAACCTTTTGACCTAGATCCATCGGTAGTAAGCGAATGAAGTTCTGATCAGATGCTATCGTACTGCTATACACCGCCAAAGAACGTGCGCTAACTTCAGGCTCAACCATCAAAGCGTTACCTTCAGCTAGGTAGGTTTTTACCGCTTCTTCAGTCAACGTGACGACATTTTCAATTTTCGAGTCTTTTGGTGCCGTGACTTCATTGTAGGTCGGTGTTAGATAACCTAGTGCCGTCAAAATATGCTTGTGCTCATTATTAATAATGGCAATAACCGCCTCAGATTTAGACTCTTCACCCACGGCATTTTGATAAAAGTCTTGTAGATAGCGCTTATACGCCATACTTACCGCGACCTTTTTATTTAAGGCAAAAAGCTGTTCTTGTGTATTTGAGTTGAAGTGGTCTTTATGTATCACCTTAGGCAGATAGTTTTGAAAGCTGTCTACCACATAGATTTCATCTTTTTCGAGTGTTTCTTTTAAAGACAAAACTTCATTGGTCGCAGCAAAAACAATCGCGTTGGCCAGTGCATTACCAGGATTCGTGCGTACACGTAATTCCTCATTTATCGCATGATTGAGTTGCGACCTAATATCAGGTAATCGGTTAAGGATAGGGGAGTCAGGATTGTTGCCAATATTGCTACTCAGCTCAGAAAGCACATGAGCCACATCGATGCGCTTATTAAAACCCTTGTAGTTACCGTCCTGTTCTAACAGGTTATAGAATCGCTCTAAGCTTTCATCTGATAAATATTGTGATGCAATGCTATGGGCATCACCATCACCAAGCGCCGTAAATTGGCTATTAATACTATGCAGTTGTTGAAGAATACGAGGCATTTGCTGATGAAATGAAAAGTAGTTTTTACCTACATTTTCAGCACTGGTCGCAATCATGTCCTCAATACTGTTATCCAGCACTGATACAGCATTCGAGAACACCATATCGTTAAAATCTGGCATTGCAGATTCTTGAGATGGTGAATATCCCAAAATAGAATATTCAAACTTTTCGACTGCAGATAACTCTTGATCTTGTTCATCATAATAATGAACCACATCAAACTGGTTAACAGCTTCATTCCAAAGCCCGTTCGGTTCTTCACCTAGATCAACGTTGAAATGATAAATGTCAATGTCATTTGAGGTGTGAGTAGCTTCAAACTCGTTCGCTTCATCCAATAGACGTTGCATTTCATCTTGCAATTCATCATCGGTGACAACGCTTTGTAGGAAGTTATCAAGATCCGTGCCGTATTCTTCACGGTCTATCACTGAATCAAAAAAACTATCATAAAGATTGTTCAGACGCGTAGAAGCAATGTTTAACTGACTTAATGCCAATTCCATTTCATAAGCTTGATCGTCATAGGCTTGCTGATCCAAAACATACGCATTTTCAGTAGCAACAGCGACTTGAATCGCAACCGCTTTTTCAATACGCTCACTGATGGTATGTGTTGCTTTCGCTTCAACAATGGCTTGACGTTCTTCTTTGAGCTTTGCAATTTTTTGTAGGTATTCTTGCTTAATTTTTCGCATTAAAGCGAGTTTAGTCAAAGAGTCCTTAATGACTGGTTCTGGAATGTTCGGCTTAAACTTGGTGTGTCTAAAAAAGTGATCAATTCGATTGAACAAACGTTTTACTGGAACCTTAGGTTCAGGCGGTATGGTTTGCTTAATTTGATTGAGATCCAAGCTTTCTAAACTTGTACCGATGTCATCCAAACTTTCAGAAATTAATTCACGATCAAAACTGCTATCACCAATAGAGTAGGGATTAAATGTTCTTAAATTATTAATATTATTTTGAACGCTTTGAATCAGGTCCTTAATCTTATCGGCAAGGTCGAATTCTTCTACATCTAAAGTTTGGTTGTTGTATTCCCAAACTTTCCAATCATTGTCCACCAGCTGTAACGCAGTTGTTTCTATACCAAATGGTGCCAATGCTGACGGAATGCTGTTTTCTTCGTATGAATACAAACAGTCATTGATTTTCGTGACTAAGGTTTGAAGCTTGATCAATCCTTGGTGATTAACGGCATGATCATCCGATCTGAGCGCATTCACAATTGGATCAATGCTCGTATTCAGCCCCTTATTCAGCTCTCGAATATCAATAAATTGCTTCGGTAAGCTGTTATACGCTGGCCATGCTGGATGTGAAGATATTTTATAATTGGTCAGCTCAGGGATTTGCGTAATATCTTTTAGGGCAAGTACTTCACCGCCTGAATTAACCGAAATCACTAGCTGTTTGCTTAGTTCAATAGGCTCTATCGTATCTTCTATGAGTCCAGCATTTAGCGCTGCTTCTTTATCAACATAATAACGAGTCAGTGTTTTATCTGCTTGGTACCCGTAATTGTCTAAATCAGCCAACGGCAATGGATCTACTGACTGCAGTAATGTCGGTAGCTTATTCCAGCCTAAATCTGCTTTATTGAATTGTTTAACCGCACCCATAATGGTTGTATTTGGGGCAAACGGTTTTTGCTGTTTTGCTTGGTAAAGCACAACGGACTTTTGATTATTGAGTTCAAATAGGGATTGCCACTGGTTTTTTTCAGCACTACTCATTGGGTTTTGCAGATATATATCTGACATATCCATTTCAATGAGGTCATTTTTAGAGTCGTAAGGAAAAACAGATTTTATGTCAGCAAGAGAGAGACTATCTTGCGAACTCTTATACATAAAACTAAGGTCGTTATTTTGCTCATTGGTGATATAAACAAACTTTCCAGTCTGTTTTAAACCTGTTAAGAAGCTGTTTAAGGATGTGTTCAACTTTTTCTCTAAAAGCTCAACATCTTTAATCTTAATAATGGCTGCTTGGTTTCTTAAATCAGTTTTAGGGGTTACTACAAGTTGAGCGCCAAAGCTACTCAGATCCAACCATTTCTTTTTAGTTGACATATAAACTCCATGGCAATATGTATAAGCATCTTTTAATTAAAATATCAAAGCACCATCGGTTACTTTTGAACGGTATATACTAAAGATTATAAGAGAATTTATATAAAGAAACTATCTAAAAGGGTTTTAAACAAAAAAAAGGGATGGCTTAAAACCATCCCTTTTTTTAAGTTTTTTTCATTATCAGTCTGATAATGAAAAAATCAGGCTATTTACTTGCCATTGCTTGTGAAAGTGCAATCCTACGAATGTTACCCGTAGACTTAGAACGATCTGTCACTTCAATTGAGCCGTCAGATAATTTGCTTTCAGCAGAAACTAGCGCAGCCAATACCGCTTCTTTACGTTCATTTGACTTGTATTGTTGATATTGCAAGTTCAAGCGTTCAGTACCTTGAATTAAACCATCGACCATCAAACCACGTTCATCTTTAATCGCTTGTGATTTAGCAAAGTCTTTGTAATCTTGCCCTGAACCTAAATAACGAGCGACACTTTTTTCCAAGTGTTGCATCGGTGCAAGTTTGGTACTTGAATCATGACTATTGGTACCACCACCAGCAACAGGGGAGTATTGCGCTTGAATTGCTTTCAAAGAGGTAATTGCTGGAGAAGTTAAAGCATCTTTCGCCAGTTTAGCCATCACATAATCTTGACCAGCAGATGTTTTCGCAATTTTTCCGTCAATTGGGGCATCAGGTAGACCAACCATGTTGTTGATCAATGCATTTTGAGCACGAGCCATCGCCGTGTCTGGCGCTGCAGTCGTGAATAAAGTTGAAGCTTGTAAACTTAGACTAGCATTTTCACCAGCAGCACCACATAGTCCAGACGCAGCCTGAGAAGTGGTACAAAACTCATTATGAGCTTGTAACATAGCTTCTTGTGCTTTGTGAGGGTTCATGTAGACACCAGGCGCAGCAATCACTTCAGAGCCAACTTTATTTAAAATTGAACTATCAGCAGATTTATTGTCTTGTTGAGCTTGTTCACGATCGCTTAAAACTTCACACGCTTTAAATGCTTGGCCATGTGCACCAAACTCAAATTGAGCTTTTTTCATTTGCTCACTTTGTTTAACAGCTTGGTACGCCGTTACAAGACTTTGTGCGTTTTTATGTGCGTTATCTGAAATACCTTGAGCAGATACAGCCTCTTGTTTCGTCAGGATCCTAATCGCTCTCGTCACATCATCTTGTTGCTTTTTAATGCCCAAAGATAAGTTTGAGTCCAACGCACGTAACGCAGCGCTTTCCACCACATCAGCCTGTTGAAGAAGCATATTCAAGGTATTTACTGCCATCGGGTTGCCCACGGAAGCACAGTAATAAGCAGATGCAGAACCACTAATGAGGGCGAGGGTTAAACCGAGTGCACTAATTTTTGAACGAGAGCCGTGCGCTTGTGGCGCTTTCATAACTTTACGTGATGTTCTTTTCGGAGTACGCATTATTTAGTCTCCTTAAAATTGAGGCATAGTTTGTGAAAGCTTAACTTTCACTGACTGGCCGTATTTCGTTTTCACATCATCTTTTATCGGCTGAGATTTCGCTAAAAGTAATGCAGACAATAAACCTTCTTCACGCAAACTTTGCTTGTAAGTTTGAAGATCTAAATAAACAGAAACGCCGTTAATGATATTGGCTTCTTTAAGTAGACCGCGTGGATCTTGCATCGCCATCGCCATTTGCCATTTTTTAGCTTCAGGACCGCCGTAGTAACGTGCGATTGTTTGGTCGATCAAATCGTTGGCAGACACCATTTTGCCGTCAATATCTTTGAATGATTTTGTATTTTGCGCGTCAATAACCGCCAAGCTATACGCTGGCATAGCAAGTAAAGCTGTTTTTTGGTTGGTCGCTTGCAAATAATCTCGACCAGCTGGAGTACGTGCCGTTGCAGTAGACAATGATTTATCTGGTGTACCTAAAATGTTTTCACGCACGTAATGTCTTGCAAGAGCTTCTTTTGAGCCAGGTGCAACAGACTTAAACAGTAGGGAAGCATTGGTATCGCCACCCGGTAATTTAGACAACGTACATTGACCAGCTTGTGCTTCAGCAACCGTACAGAATTCAGCTTTATGCACGTTTAGGCGTTGATTAATCACTTCCTGTTGAGAGCCAACTAATTTACCGCCGACTTGAGAAGTTTGAGTCGCCATATCAGCTGCTTGATCAATCACTTGACCAGATGCACTCGACATATTTGTATTTTCAGCCAAAACCTCACAAGACTTAAAGCCTTGACCAGTATTGGCACCATAAGCAAATTGTGCTTTTTTCATGGTATCTGACTGTAAAAGCGCTTGAATACCAGAGGCAATAGTTTGGGTGTTTTTAGTTGTCGCATCGGTAATTTGGTTAGCAGCTTGCGCCTTTTGCTTCACCGCAACTTTAAGCGCTGCAACGATGTTTTCAGTCGAATCATCTAACTTTCTACGGGTACTTTGAGATACTTTTTGAATATCATTTGCTTGGTTGCTTGCATGCTTAGGAATCTGAGAAGACATCTCGCTCATAATCGTACCCAAACCAACCGTAGCCCATTCAGCAAAAACAGGACTACTAATCACCAAAGTTGCACCTAAAATGACAGGTACAAACTTTGATTTTCCTTTAGGCTGTCTTAAAGTATTTTTACGCTTTCTCATAGTCATTACTCAAAGAATTTGGCTGAAGCATTGGAGTTTGGTGTAGTGCGTTGCATCACATTATTAGCCACCGAATAGTTAGCCAGTGATGAAAGAGTACTTCCAGCCATGTATTTATTTTGAAAATCAACGCAAGTTGATGAAGAGCATTCCATCAATCCGACTGGAACAACGTTGTTAGATGCAATTGACGAGTAGTTCAATGCAACAGTCGCTTGCTGTTCAGAAAGTCGAGAACGAGAAAAAACAAAAGCAGTATCAATGTCGCCATACTGCAGACCATTTGGAATCAAATTACAGACACCCATTTTTGCTTCTTCTACGCCACACGAGGTCGCCAAGTGAAACGCATATGGTGAGGTTGCTTCATCTGTTGAATTTGAGAAAAGTTTCCCTGAAACGTCTTGCATGTATTTAAAAACGTTAAAGTCTTTTAAGTTTCTATTGAGATCGGTTTGTTCACGTTCTTCAAGAGCCGTACAAAAAGCTGAATCAGGGAGGGCAGCATTCGTACCAGAATTTAAAATCGCTTTTTTGATCTCAATATTTTTATCGACACTTTGAATACCAGCAACGATCATTTCTGAATCACGCGTTTGGTTATCAACAATTTGATTTGCACTGACCGCTGTTTGTTGAGTAGATAAACGCACTTCAGAAAGTACCATCAATTGCTGAGCTTGTATTGCAAGCTCAGAAAGGATAGTGCCAAGACTAAAAGCATTGGTAAAAAGTGGTACGGATAATAGACCAACCGTTAAAGTACCCACCGCAATTGCTTTAACAGGTGAAAACTGATTAACAGTAATTCTTCTTTTACGCAGATTATTTCTATTTTTCATACCACCCCCAACTTAAGAGAAAAAGTCTTTAATTGATTGGGTGACAGAAGTAGATTCTGAACTTGAAGTTTTTGCGTTAGACGGTGTGCTAGTACTGGCTTTTTGATCAGTTGAATAAGAAACTGTACCAGTCGATCTACTACCATTGATTGTATAAGTATCTCCACCCTCAAAAGCACCGCTAGGCATAACTAGACCAGGATCAAGTTTACCAAGTTGACCATTCACAGCAGTACCAAGCGCACCCGATACATCAGTGTATTGACCCGCTTTGTTGATTTCACCTATAACATCATTCAATGGGCCAACAAGTTCAGTACTTGCAGTTTTCATTGCGTCACACGCTTTTTTAGTCGCGTAATCGACAACCATTTGTTGCGCTGCATTGATGATTGTATCAAGTGATGGAATAGTCACAGAAAGGTCAATGATTTTACCGATGTCAGCAAAACAGCCACCTTGACTAGCTGGACTGAACATTTTGTTAATATCGATTGGACGACCCCAAACCGTCATTTGTAGATCTAAGTTGTCTTTAACGACTTTACCGATCCCATCAGTTGCACATGATTCAATATTGGTTTGAATGTTTTGAGCAGCTGCTTGTTCACCTTTTTTAACCGCCATGAAGTTGTTTTCAGCAGCAGTAGAGTTGAATGACGAATTAGAACTGGTAGACGAATAATATCCGCTATTTGGATTCGACAAAGGCGTATCACCACCAGAGCTACTTGCAATGGTCGATGATGTTGCGATGTTTAAGTTACCCATGTTTTGAGTATTACTGGTAACAGAAGCAACGGAACTTTGTTGAACTGCAATAGCACTTGAACACCCAATAACGGTAGCAACAAAAATGCTTAAAGCACTTTTAGTTTTAAAAGCTGGCTTAACATTTTGTAGATTAGGGTTAGTCCTTAAAACATTGCCCCGAACTTGTTGTAGCCTTTTAGCTTTCTTGTGATTGTTACGCATATCTAGCCCTTTAAAAGAGTTATGATTAATGTTTTTTAGAAGCAAGTTCGCAAAGCACTACAACATCTTTTACTACAGCTTCACTACTTAAATATAAGGTAGCTATAAGGTGTTTTAACTCATATATCCTTTTAGCGAACTTATATATAGAATCATAATACCATTCTTCACCATATTGTAGTATATACTTCTCATTGGTTAAACATAGTTTTATGAATTCTTTTAAAATAGGACGCTTAAAAATAATAGCTGTCGTAATATATATAAACTGAGTGCTAACCAAACACATTAAAGTATTAATTAGCTCTACTTCCTCTTTTAAGCATTCCTGTAAAACCAATGGCTTTAGGGTTTTAGAAAAACCTTCCTCAGTCACAATATCTTTTAAAAAACCTGAATCCGAGTACTTATTTTTCAGAAAATTACTTAATTCATGCACGTTCTTTAAGTAAATATTGATCTGATCTTTAGACGCAGTTTTGAAATGTTCCTCTACACGTTTTGGATCGTTTAACGTGATGTCGAGCATTTCAGATTCATTATTTTTTTGATTTAAAAGCACAAAAGCGGTGAAGCTGGTAACTTTGCGTGTTTCGCCAAGATAGCCACTACTGCAAGCATTCAAAAAAACAAGGCAATGCTGTTCAGTAAGATACAAGCCGTATTCTTTTGGTGTACCTGATTCAAAGAAATTGAGTGAACGCTTATCAAAATGAAAAGTGTTCTCTAAGGTCTGACAAAAGTAGTTAATAGAGTGTACAAAAGCTTCTGGTACAAAGGTTGTAGGCTCTTGAGACAATGCTATGTTTTGGCTTTCTATGCTCATTCCCACGATTTAGTCCTCTTTGAGAGGTAGGGTGTAATAGCCCATTTGACTTAAAACACGTAAAGGAATATCAAAGTTAAGACTTTGCGTTAGACCAGATTTAGGGTTAAAGGTTTTAGCTGAAGCTATAAACAAAGTTTGCTCATTAATAAACACTTGAATGCTATTCGTGACCTTTTGTTCATCAAGTATGACGCCACATACAATATCTAATTTCACATCAAACGTATAAGCATCCATTTGAACGTCTATTGATTCCCAATCGATCGTCATGAACAAATTTTGGTTTTCAAATTCCAAATTACCTTCTTCAAGAACTTTATTGATTAATCCCTTTTCTAATAATTCCAAGTAAAACGCATGTAAAGGCGTTGCATCTGCAAAACCATGAGGATTAAACGGCGTTCTTGTCGGTTCAGTGATTTTAGTTTGAATCATGTTTAACTCCATTAAAGGGTATTTAGATTCTATCTTAAAACACCCTAAATGTTTTTATTTAAAATTAATTAAAACCCATTGCTATAAGTTGAAGCGCTTTCTTTAGTTTTAACGTTTTCAAGATTGCTTTGCGTAATAGTATCTTTGTAATGCTGACTAAACGTATTTTTACCCGTTTCGTTTATGTTCTTAAGCTCATTTTTAATGACCTTAAGATAGTCTTGATATTTCGGTGACTGTTCTACATAAACTTCGGTCGCTGCAATTGAGAACATGTTCTTATCATTGGTTGCGATCGGAAATAGGGCAGTATAGGAAGCATCTTGCTTGAGCTGGTCCACAGTTGTTTGTTGCTCAATGATCTTCGCCTGATAGTCCAACAATGTTTTATTGATGTTTTCATGACTATGGATAACGAAATTCAACTGTCTGTCATTCGGACGTTCAAGGGTAAACGGCTGATCGATACCAGAAAGCTTATTACAGATCTCCATATTGTATCGGTAGGCTTCAAACGAGTCTGAAAAGTGATTAAAGTCTTTTCGGAGAGCATTATTGTTTTCTAAGTCTTGCTGAAAGTCTTGAAAGCATTGCAATACATATTCATCTTCATTTTTTTCAACGAATAATTGAGCGATGTTGGAGCACTGGTGCCGTTCGCAGAGATCCGCAAGCTTTTGAATGCTTTTAACCTCATTTTTCTTTTCTAAGATATTGCGTAAATGTAGCTGAGTTGCCCGATACTCTTGCATCAACATATTGTGATGCTCGACAAATAGCTCATAATCGCTTTTAAGGTACGGACTGGCACCTTCAATCTCACGCTCTACCTTTTCATGCTTAGAGTTGATTTGAACACGCTCACGCGTGGTATTCACTGTATTTTGACCAAAACCACCTAAGATTTTATCAAAAGTAATCATCGCATCGATGTCGCCAGATACGTTTTTATAGAGATCCATGATTAACGCCCCAATGTTTGATCATTGTCATGATCGTTTCTACGTGCGACTTCTAAATCTATATGCTTATCAAGGTCACTCAAAAATTGAGATGTCGTGTTTTTCTCAAGCTTTACTTGGTCTAAGTAGTTTTTAGTATTGAGATTCAAACCATCTTGGAGCGCTTCTAAGCGTAGGCCAGTTTTATCAAAATCAGCCTCAAGGATCTGATTCACTTCTTTGATTTTGTCCATGTCTTGCTGTTCTAGACGGTGTAACTTCACATCTTCATGAATCGCAGCGATATAGTGATCGGTTAAGATCTCTTGCTTTAAGTGCTGAAGCGCAATTTCCACGTTTCCTGTTTCAGCAATCACGGCGTTGAAGCTGTCAAAGATTTGACCTGTTTCAGCCGAGTTTCTAAATTCAACAATACGAGGCTCAACACTATTAAGGTTTACAAACTTGGCATCACCATACGCAGTAGGTAGTACTAGATGATCATCCATACATTCAAAAAGTTGCTTATATTCAGCATTCATAAGATTTGATGCTGCTTGAAGCTTTAAATCTTGTTGTAACGTGTCTAGGCGTTGGTTGAGATGTAGAAAGCTTTGAACATACATCTCGTTTTGAGAGTTTTCAGGCGCAACAACGGTTGAGGCCATACCTTTAACAACATTTTTCAGTTGCGTATTTTGAATCTGATCAGCAATTTGATTAAGCGCGTTAATGTGATCGGCTTTCACAAGGTTATTGTTTTTCAGTTGTTCAATAAATTGATTTTGTTCAATCACTTTTTCACTTTCCTTTTCGCTGAATAACGAATCTTTAATTTGTTGTTTCACCTGGTCCAAGTTAGAGAAGAGGTGAAGTACTTCTTGTTCATTGCTGTTATTGACTGCATTTAGCAATGTAACAAACACATCATGGCTGATTAGTTGTTGCTGATTATTTTCCGCATTCTGAAATTCAGCAATTTGGCTACGGCTAATGACTTCAACACCAACATCATTGATATAGCTTGCACCAATCGGGGAGAGTTGATTATCTGGAGCTTTTACGGCGTAGTACTCGCCTGATTTGCCATCATCTTTGGCGCATAGACCAATATATGTATTGCCATCTTGCGTAATGATTTTTGAACCGATGCTATTGAGTGCTGCAGAGGGTTGTAACGTACTCAAGGTTTGAATCAATTCTTTTTCGCGATTTTGATGAATTGCATTACTTACTGCTTGGTAAACTTCAGGATCTAAATAAGTCACCTGATTGGCAGATTCTTCATTGAGCGCCGTGACAGTATTCCACTCTAAAATATCTTTACGCGGTATCGTTGTAATACCGGCATTAATAATATCTTCCGTGGTAATTTGACGATCAAGGTTGGTAATGGCCACGGCGTTGTATTCGGGTGCAATTGATTTATGACCTTCCGAATCTGAAGTCAGTACCACGAATTGACCGTAATCCGTTTTCACCATAGCACCTACAACACTGAGCTTGCCTTCCAAAATCATTTTTGAAAGTTCAAGTTCACGTTCGGCAGATCTGGCGTAAGTATTAGTCTGTTCTGCAGTATTGTTGATGGTATCGGCTTTGAGCTTGTCTAAGTATTCGCTTGAAAATTTACCAAGCGCATTTAACTCGTCTATCGGCTCGACAGACTCCAGCTCATACAGTGGAACGGTAGAGGATTCATTCACGATGTCTTTAAGATAAAGCACATCTTTTTCAGTGATATTTTCGAGATCTTCAATCACCGAAAGAGGCACAACGATCGCACGTTTATCCAGATTATCGGAAGCTATATCCAAAACAACCATATTGGTTTGGGTTGTTTCATCTTCATAAACCATACCGACAAACTGTTCAATTTCAGCATTAGAAACATTGTTGTGACGGTCTTTAAAGAATGCTTCTAAGTCAGAATCATGATCAACATAAATACTGTCATAAGGGTTCATTGGTTTACCGTCATTGTTTTGGTCTTGGCTTTGCGGTGCTGATTGAGTTGCCGACTGTTCTGCAGTATTGCCTTTAAACTTACCCAAAAGGTTTGAAAGTTTAGATTTGGCTTTCTTTACTTGATCCGAAATCATTTGACCTGATTGATAGGCACGTTGAATAAACTGATCTTTGTATGAAGCTTTGGCTTCTTCAGTCATTTGTTCTGGATCTTGCCCTAATGGATATTCGGCACCAAGGAACATACGTGCTTGTTCTAAATACTGAGAACAAATGGGTTCAAAAAAGCGACCTTCAAACTCATGGATCTTTTCAGACTTAATGCCTTCGTGCAGTTCTTCAATTGAGAGAAACGTTACTTTGTCTTCAATCGTTTCTAAATAGAACGGCGTAATCGGGGTAGGTGCATCGCTACCTTCCACTTGAGGCGGTAAATCTGCTTCCTTAACCAGTTTGATAAATGGGGTAGAGGATTCAACACCTTCGACAGAATCCTTACCGACTACATCAATCACGATGTATTGTTCACCGTCAATGGCATAGACTTTAGCGACATTTAGATCGAATTCTTCTAAGGTAACGCCGTCACGGTCTTTATTCAGTTGAGTGGTATATGGATCGTTTAAAAGAGGCAACATTTGCTCTTTTGAGATCGGTTTTAAAATATCGGCATTCTTACCAGGTTCAGTCAATTTTGATTTATCGGCTGTATTGGCAAGCTGTTCGGGTTGTTGTGCGTCTGGATGGTTACTTTTAACGGTAACATCAGGATTGATTGGTTTATCCCAAATATTTTTCAGGTTATCAAGGCTTTTGTTCTTGTTGAACATGGCCATAATCGCTGCAATGATCAACTTGATTGTTTTCTTAACCAGTTCAATCATGACTGCAATCATTTTTGCACTGAGCGCAGCGAGTTCATCAGCGACCGTGCGTGGATGGCCGTGGCTATTTTCACGCGCTAAAGGAGGACGTTCGTTACCTTCCTCATTTCGCATATCCTTAAAGCTTTTAGAGGCAACGCTACTTGCAGCCAAACTTGCTTTGTCTTGTGGACCACCAGCAATGTTTAATGTGCTCTTTGGTGTACCTTTTGGTGCATTCGGATCAGCTGATTCAACATCTTCCTTTACTGTCTCTTTAGTCTTCTGATTTTCTTTATGTTCTTTCAAAAGTAGAGCAGCTTGCAACTGGTCGCTATGTTCACGGGTTTCTAATAACTGAATTACTTCCTTGGTTAACGTGTCCGTATTGAATTCAAGATAGTGAATCTCAAGTTGTTCAAGTCGAGCAGCTGTATGGTCGCTATTCACACGCCATTGATCCATGACGATAGTTTTTGGCACTAAGCCAAGTTCTTCAGCTTCAATCCCACGAATTAAGCAAAAGTCACGCACTTGGCGCATCAATGCGTTAATTTGGTTTTTATCGGTTAATTCACCTGAAAAATAGGTATTCGGTGCACCCGTAACTTCGTTGTAGATCTGCTGCTTTGCTTCACGCACGACTTGGTTTTGGTTAATCAAGCCTTCAATCGCGAATTGACGATTACTCAGGAAGTTGAGGGCATTTTCTTTAGTTGCACCCTTCAGGCTTAAACCATAGTAGGGCTGAGTGACAAAAGATTTTGTCTCAAAGTTAAAGAGGGTTTTTTCAGCCACTTGAACGGCTTCAAATGGATTCTCTTCTTTGGAAAGGAGGAAATCAGGATCATTGTCTGATAGGAATAATTTAGAGTCTGCAGTTGTATATACACGGTCTTCAACTGGCAATGAACTGTTATTTTCAGCAATATTGCCTAATCCTTGGTCCAGTGCGTTTTTAGTCTGGATTTTATTCAGATCCGCAATAAACTTAAGATCATCATCATTCTGCAGATCAAGCCCGATGTCTGCAAAGAATTCTAATTGACTGGCTGGATCTCTTTGCTCAAGTGCATCAAATACTTTACCAATCAGAACAGGATCAAGTTCAGCTAAATCATTGACAGTGACAGCGGAAAGATCAAACGTGTTTTCAGGAATGATGGACTGTTCATTCTCGTAGATCGGGTAGCTACTACGCTCATAATCACCTTCGTCAAAAAACATCGGTTCATCATCGTTCAACCGAGTATCTTCAAGAGGGGGAGCGTAATCATAATCTGGGTGCCCAGGAGGTACAGAGTTACCGCCCATAGGCTGATCATATTGATACCCATCATCTTGCATGACTGGCGGTTCTTCCATTAATGGAGGTTCAGATAGGGGATCTTTGGGATGTGGTTCAGACTGGTATTGTTGCGATTGATCTTGTGCAACATTGTTTTGTTGTGGCGTAGGCTGGATGGATTGAAATTCCACGCCGTCCAAACTTAAATCATCCCACTGTTCCAGGCCCTCATTGAAAGTTAATGATTGGCCGTCTTGCAGTTGATCAAGTGTTTGCTCGTCAAAATTATCTTGTTTAGGGCTTTGGTCCATATTTGATCCTTATGACAGGTGGCCTTTCTGATTTTAAGAGTCCTTTTTAGAATCTGTATCAACATTCCAAATAAAGTCTTCTTTAAAGTCAGAATTAAAACCAGTTGTGATGTCTAATTCACTGTCAAAATCCACTAAATCTGAGTTATTAGAAGATTCCTCTAAGGGATTAGAGTTGCACATAAAATACCTGTATTTGTTTTTTAAAACGTCAATGTGATCGTCACAGATATGATACATGGTATATACGAACTAGACCACACGTAATTGTTATTCACGTATGGTCTGGTATATACCTTTTAAGGGAGGGTTTTAGAAAGATAATTGCTGGATTTCTTGATCGTTATCTAGGGTTTTACCCTCATGTAACTCAGCCTTATAAGCTGGCTCTTCTGGAGGATTAAGCATACGGTTAATTTCATTTAAAAAGTAACCATTACCATCAGGAAGTTTAGATTTTAAATCCAAAAAGGCAGCTTCAATTTTGGTTGTACTGTCCAGCTCGTCAACAAAGCGTTCAACATCCTTGAGATCAAGCGCAAATCTAAACTCATTACGGCCTGGCTCAGTAAAGTGGATGTTCAACGATTCATCTGTTTTACCGCCTTTAGGATCATGGAATACGTTGGTATTCGACATAAAACGATTGAACTGTTTTGCAACAGATTTCACCGTCACATTAAAGCAGTCTGAACCGTTGTAGTAGAACTCAATACTTGCTTTCTTGTACGGGAAATTAACCTTAGTACCCACATAGTTATTGCGGTTGAAATCAATGTTTACAGGCAATTGATTAAAGAAGTTCGCAATCTCTTTAACTTGCTTAAACGTCACTTGGTTTTCAAGAGAGCTTTCAAACAAGTCAGTTGGTGTATTTGATGGCAATAATAACGCACGGTTACGCATACCATCAGCATCGGTAAATATAACGGTTGAATGTCGTAGATCTAGTGAGCTGACAATCTTATGTGCCTTGAACATATTGCCCGTTAAGGTAATCGCTTGTCGTGTGACATCACCAGACGGCGCTTTTTCAAAATAGGTACGCGTATAACGGGAATAATTGTTTTGTTCAGTAAATAAGTTCACCAAGGGTTGACGATCCTCAACATGACGTCTATTCACATCAGCATAAGAATAAAATTCAGGATTGAAGCGTTTTAGGATAATACGTCCTTTTTCACTCACTGGAGCTACCCAATCCAAGTCTTGCTTGGCATTTTGCATGGTGTAATTGATCAGTGGAACTTTAAACGACTTCTTATCACCAGGGTAAACCAAATCAAGCTTAACCGCATTCGGTGTGATTGCACCTCCACGTAACGGCGGTAGGTCTAGACGTAGCAAAGCACCTGTTTTGTGATCTGGCGTCACTTCATCATCAAAAAGACTAGGTTTTGAGATAAGGAACAATAACCCATGCGCTGAATGACCTTCTTTTTCGTTCCTTTCCATAGAACGAGCCAAGAATTTTAGATCCTGAACAATTCGATACATGCGATCAAAGTTAGAGGTCAAAATAGGATCATTGGCTAGATAAACCGCTTCAGCTACTTTTTCAAAGGCATCTGCAGAGTGATCATCAGGTTTACGAAATTGAATATCATCAATGTGTTTTACATTGGCTTCAACAACACCGAAATGATCAAATACTTCGTGTCGATAATCACGAATTACTTCACCACGCATTTGCCCACTTTTGAAAAATAACTTTTGCTTAGCAAAGCCTTCATATTTTTGGTACATCAATGCCTCAAAGTTATAGGCATAGTGTAGTAGTCCGTTTACCGTTTCATTGATGTTTTCATTGATACGTTTAAATTGACGCACCAGATAATCATCACTTTCTTTGAACATGAGTTTTAGATTGTCAGCACGTAATGGCTCAACATGTTCAATGTATTGCAGACCTTCAAAACGCACAGGTAGATCAAAGGTATTGATCTTGGCTGCTTCTGTTTCTGAAGTCACGGTAAAGAAGTTGTCCTTCACTTCAAACTCACGGACTTTTTTAGCTTTCCAGTCTAAAAAGTTGGTCTTGAGTGGGTTACGACCCAACAAGTCTAATTCACGGATCTTATCGTTATAGTCAACAACCAAGTCTTGATAAACCTGTTCTTGCTGACTAATCGGCATCAAAATCAGTTTAGATAGCAACTGGTTCACATGATAGTTTTGCGCCGTGCGATACGATGGTCCTTTTTCATCATCCGAAATATCAATATCAAGTGTGTTCGCCAAGTTCACGTTATTTTTCAAATAGTCCAACGATACCCGGTTGCCAATGTAGTTGAGCATGTCAGGATAATCGTTTTCATTAAACTTGGTTTCTGAGTTGGCAGAGACGTTCGCTGATAGGGTAGACAGTTTACGCATCATCATTAAGTGCATACGTGTTTCTGCTGGAATACCCGAATCTACTGTCGTCATAATCGGATGTGATTCTTCACCACGGCGACCCACACGACCGATCATCTGAATCGTATCGGTAGAGTTCTCAGGTTTTTGCAAGAAAAACAACTCACGTTGGCGCAAGTGATCCGATGGAATTGTAGGATCAGGGTTTTTGGCTGCATGTAGAGAAATACCCGTACAACCAGAGCGAGTCACAATAACAACATCGATTTCACCAGATTGGAATTTTGATTGAACCAAAATCTTACCTTGTGTCGTATTGTTCTCTTGTTTATTAACCTTCCATTTGCCGTCTCTTGTTTCCGTTAAGTGGATCTGACGGCCAGAGATTTCATCAATCTTGAAGCCAGCTTTTGTCACCTTGTTACGTAGTACGTCCAAAGGCATCAAAGGTAGATCAGGGAACTTTTGAATCTTTTCTTTGATACGATCCAAAATGATTTTATACGGACTTACCACTGGATCGCCGTTTTCATTAAATGTCACTTCCGTACTGAGCTTCTTAACGAACGAGTTACCGTAGTTATCTTCAGCTTTCACCACATCGATGCGATCTAACATCACTTCAAGCAAGTCACGGAATTGTGGGAGTTCATCTAAAACAGAAATTTGACTTTGCAGATAGCTACCGCGCTTATCTTCAAGCTTAGTCAATTCCTTTTGAATATTTTTCGCTGCTTTTTCATCGCCAGCGTCACGGTTTTCTTTGATCATGAGTTTTTGAAGCTCATTTTCAAGAAATTCAATTTCTGACGATACCGACTTGAAGTTATTAAACGCTTTTTCTTTTTCAGGCGAATCAGCGGTAACGTCTTGCGCCGTATCTGCTTTTAAAATCGCTTCCATGCGACTTTGCATCAAAATGTTGAATAGACTCTCACCCGTATTTTCCAAACCAATCACGGGCTTTCTACCCTCATGTAATGCCTGAATCACAGCATCACTTGTAGAGTCAGTTTTCAATGCCAATAGGAATTGCTTTTGGATCTGGTACATTCGAGATCCAAAGTTCATCACACTCAAACTTAAACGGTTTTTCGGATCGTCTGAATCCTGATGAAAGTCTAAATTGGCAACAGCATCATCATCATTGGCAATGTTTTCTAGCGCATCGAGGCGAATATCTTTAGAAAATTTCACCATGTCCGTCAAGATGTCAGAAAGAACATCTGAGTAATTGTGAAATTTCTTAATTTCCTCTTCAGTTGGCACAAAGGTTTGAATGGTAATGTGCGAGAGATCTTGCTCTCTACGAATCATGGCAGAGCTGTCTACCAAACCTTCAGAAATAAACTCCAAAATTGGACCATCTGCATTTTCGATAACCTTTTGTAAGTCATTACGAGATACGGATCGAGGGAACAATTTATGGAAGAATTCAAGATTTTCAGGTTTCTTAATTGCCGATGCAGACTGGAAATTAATTAGATTGGTCTGATCAATAACATCTAAGAAAAATTGACTTGTAGCTGATTTCAAGGATGCTGCACGGTGCGTTTCATCCATCACCAAAACAGTGTCTTGATTAATAAAACGAGTCAATAACGCACGTTTCCGGTTTGGTCGGTTAAATTGGCTATACGTTGCCAATACCAAGTCATGTTGCGCTGGAATATCTTCAATTTCCTTAGGCAGATCTTGGCCAGTGAATAAAACCTCTTCAGTACCAAAGCGGTTAATCACAGCATCCGAGTTAAAGATAAACGGATCTTTAAAGAACTTGTCACTGTCTGTAGCAACAATATCACGCCAAATGTCGTTCAAGAGTTGCGTTGTATCTGTAAGGAAAACAGGGGGCTTTCCTCTTAACGCACTATATCGTAAACACGCAGCTGCAATACGACCTTTACCTAAACCCGTCTGGTCGCCAATAAGCACAGGTAAGTTTTGGTCAAAACGTAAAATGATATGGGCAACCGCATCGACCTGTTCACATGCAAAAGCGGACTTTAGTGCATCAAAATTGTCATATTGCAATTTCTTAGCGACATAGGCATCAACAAGAGTAGGGTAGTTACCATTATCGACTTCAGCTTGGAAATTGATACCCCCAAAACCTAATACATTTTGGATGTGTGTAGTCAATTGAGCATTTGCCTGATTAATCGCTTTAATCTGGTTTTTAGCCACTAAAGCAATTGGCTCAGATGCCATAGACATCGGTATATACTTAACTTGGTATATATTTTCCGGAGTTGGTTCTGTTGTGTTTTCAGCATTAGGAACAGGAACAATCGGCTGTAAATTTGATTGGTCAGATTCAACAGTCGGTTCTTCTTTTTGCTCAGTACCGATCGCTAATTCAGAATTTAACTTAGCAATCTCTTCAGCAGTTAAACCCGGTTCCTGTTTTACTTGCTCTACCGCTGGTTCTTCAGCTGGTGTTTGTTCAGGTGTTTCACCCTCATTGGTCGCCGTGGTATCACCTACTTGAAGATTAACGTCATCGTCAAGGTCTTCATCCTGATTTTGGTTCTCGTGCGGATTCTTTACCTCAGGCACGAAATCATTGTCATTTTCATTTTCAAACGTTGGTGTAGCTTCAGTTGGTGTAGGTACATCATCATCTGAACTGGTTGTTTGCGTACTAACTTCAACGGTTCCGAAGTCAAAAGAAACTTTATTCGGTTTTGATTTAGGTTTACGACCAAACATCGGTTTTGGTTTGACAGCTTCCTCTTGCTTAATCTCTTCTTCTTTAGCGACCACGACTTCATCAAACATAGTGACTGCAGACGTAGGCGTTACACTTGATGCAATATCTTCAAGTGGCGAAACAGGCTGTTCATCACCTAGACTGGCAAACAAATCGTCATTTTCTTTTTCAACAGGCTTAACCTCAACAACAGGTTCAACCACTGGTGCTTGTTGTGCTTGTTGCTCAACTGGAGTCGGAGTAGTTGGCTTGAAGTATAGATCCTTATTCGGATTCAAACGATTATAGATTACGTTATTAGCCCATCCCCAAAGTTCGTCATAGTCCGTAATGACTTTCAACTTATCTGGTACCACAGAAGATTGGTAAGTTTGTAGTAACGCTTGTTCGTTTTTACGATTGCCTACCACTAACATACGAACATTTTGATTAGCGCCGTTTCGTGCATATGCATTGCCGTGGATTTCTACAACCGCCTCAACTTCATAATGCTTATAGAGATAATTAAGTAAATTCTTTGATTTACGCTCAACCGTACCATCTGAAATCTGTTTATCTGAGCCAATAATGAAAACTGAACGCCCTTGATCGTTTCGTGCGTTTAGTGATTTAACCAGAATGGCATGGTCCAATTTATCCGTACTGAACCAGACGTTTTCTGATGGATCTACCAATAATGGGTTTGGATCTACGCCGTTACGCTGTTGAACCAAAATTGGTGCAACACGTTCTAGTTTATCCATAGCACCAAAAGGAGGGTTGGCAATCACATAGTCAACTTTTTGCTTAAACGTTTGCTCAAAATCAATTTGTGTAGCATCTGCAGTAACAACCGTGCATTCATAATTTTGAGTCAGTGCTTTTGTACGTTCAGCACGTTTGGGATCTAACTCAACCGCATAGACAGAAGCATTACGCTCTTGGGTTAATAAACCGATTAAAGATCCATTACCCACAGTTGGCTCGAGCACGGAAAAGTTTTGTTTTGTTCGGTTATCACCCTCAATCAATAAGCGCTGAGCCACAAGTGACATCGGGATTGGAGTCGAATATTGCTGTAACATACGAATCGTATTGTTTCGCATGGTCTTAGTCGGCATGCGATTGTATAACGCTAAACTCGTTTTAAATGAGCTCTCAGTAAAATCAAGCTCACCTAACTTTTCGACCATCACTGTTTCAAGCGCTTCTTCTGCAGTATGGATCTGTTTATCTGTTACCTTGGATACATCAACGTCAGCATTTTTGGCTTGCGTGATTAGAGCTAAAAACTTTAAAAAGTCCTGGTGATTATGGCTCTTTGTTTCATGTTCTAATTGATAGATATAGCCTCTTAAGCATTCTTTTAAATCTTTTTGCTTGGTCGCACGTAAGTACAGACTAGACGGCTGATCATTAGGACCTTCAGGTATTTGCGTACCTTGGGCATTCACGTAAAAACGGTTATGAGCTGAAGCATAGATTTTGTTGCCATCAGAGTTATAACCGAGTGGAGTTGCACTATTCAACGCAACGTTCAATCGTTGTGGCACCAATGTTTTTGCTTGGGCATTGAATAAATCATGCAATTCTTGGCGAGTCGCAAGCACACTACGGATAAATTCTTTTGGAATACCCAAAACTTCATGAAACAGTCTTGGTTTGATCGTTTCATTCAAATTGTATTGATACAAGTGACCGTCAAAGTGAGGATAAGCCTCAAACTTCATCGGTGTAAAACCAATGTTATTCAAATTTTCTTTAGATAGTTTTTTTTGAACGTCCAATAAAAGTAATTGGCTATCCGTCTGGCCAACACGCCGTACATCGAGATATACACCAGCTTGTGATAAGTCGATCCATTTAATTTTTTCGTTTAAATCATGAGTAGTCATAGCGAACCTGAAGAAGAATTATTTTATTTGATTAAAAAGTCATGTCGTTATAGACATCAGAAGTCGCAGCCTTTTCTTGGCTTTTCTTAACATCCATTTCTGGCTGTCTGACTTTCATCATTAACTCTTGCGGATCAGGTAAAAGATCGTGGTTGAAGTTCTTAGATAACGGACTATCGATTGAAGCTTTATGTTGCTGTACATGCTCTACCGTAATTTCTGAAAAGTTCAACGCATTCATACGGGTTTGAGTAAGTTCAACAGGCTCGATAAACGAGACAAAACAATTATTCGAGTTCCGTTGGTGTGGTTGAATAACAATAAACGCTTCAGCAAATTGCTGTTTTGCATGCGTCAATTTATTCATGGTCTGACGATCAACTTGACTTAAAAATTGAGGATTTAAGTCGTGCGGTTTTGGATTGCCGTAGTCATCGGTAAATTGATTCACTAGGGGAGGTGCACCAACACCACGAACACCCTCACCAGTACGTAAATCTATTTCTGGATCTACCTTGCGAAAACCAGCGTGAGGCGTTTTATTGTTGAAAAATTTCTTTAAGAACGTGTCTTTGTAAAGCGCACCTAGTTGTAGTTGTTGGCCATGATAAACCTCAGGCAGTAATTTTTGACTCACCAAGCCAGCGTAAAGACGTTTTAAATTTTGATTTTTTTCTTTGTCTACATCTTCATTGTAGAACACTTTAATTTGTCGATCGCCAAGTAATGCAAACAGGGCAATACGGGCCTGGTCCATAACATAAACGTTCTGAGCCTGTTTATCGAACTGGTCTTTTTCATACTGGTTGGATGGTACAAAATTTGGATCAAATGTTGCGGTGTGAAAGTCATTGCCGTTCAAAATATCTTTGATACTTTCAATCGGATCTTTAGCAACCCGATAAGACTTTTTAGTTTTATCAATACCGCCACGTTCCATCAACGGATCTGGCTTAGCGAATTGCTTAACACTTTCACGATCAGCACTGTCATAGGTTGGAATCAATGGGATTGTAGTTAATACAGAACCAGACTCATAGCGCACAACAATTTTTGAAAATGGAATGCGCTCAGGTTGGTTGTCAGTACTATTCGATAAAGATTTAACAAGAAGCTGTAAATTATTTTTAATAATAGCGTTATGAAGTGCTGGAGAATTAATTTTTACATTGGGCACTTGCATATGTGCTGCATCTTCAATGATTTGAGCTTTAACAAAGAAATCGCCGTTTTTTTGTTGATGCACATTGATAGAAGTGACTGCTTTAATTAATTGCGAATTCGGGTTGTTACTCATTACGTTGCACCACTGAGCAACATAAGTTTTATAACCGTCAAGAGATTCGTTGGGTGAGTCAACACATTTGTCAAAACAGATAATTCGACCACGGTTAGCACCGCGATTATGTGTGTCTAATGAAGTACGTTGGTTACGTCCAGAATCAAATTTTGCGTGGACTTCATCTACTGAAACATTCTCAGTATGATGCTTGTTGAGTTTATTAATGATCTTCGTGAATTCTTCAGATGAACTCATTCGTATGCGAACTGGTTCATTGGTAGACATATCAAAGCCGTATGCATACTGCTCGTCTTGTTCATCATGTTTGTAAAATTGATCTACAGTCATGACGATACGTTTAATCGTATTATCACTTTTACTCATTTCTTAAATTCCACGCTTTATATTTTTGATTGCTGGTCATTGACTCAAGCTATTTATAAAATACTACAAAACCTCATTGGTATATACTAAGGAGGCAAATAAAAAATTAAAAAATATATTAAAAAGTTTAAGAGTAAATTTTTAAAAAGAAATTTATGTTTATTATCTTTCTAATTAAGGGAAGTTAATTAGGGACTTTTTTTATGCTTATTTTTCATGACATTACAGGATTAGGACGGAAAAACACAAATGGTACGAGCGAAAATTAAATTCATTTGAGCGCAAATTGAATTTGATTTTTTAGAAAAAAAGGCGTTTTTAGCTGATTTTTGACGTTTTTATCCACTTTGCAGTTAAATTCTATCCACAAATTAAGTTCTTGTATATTAAAATGTATTTAAAAATATGAGTAAAATATTGTTCATTTTTTAGCTTTTTGCAATATTGGAAATTTGCAAACTAGCAAGTATTGTAAGTCACTGTTTATAATAAAATTAAATAGAATAAAAAAATACTTCCAGCGCAAATTAAATTCATTTGAGCGCAAATTAAATTCAAAATCCTGCGGATAACTTTTCCAATTTCATGAGAGCCTTGATAATAAAGACTTTCAGATTTTATGAGGAATAGCCCTTATATACGACCCAACGATCGCTATTTAGCTCGTTTTACGACAAATCAATAACTTACGCCATTAGGACGGAAGAATGTTTACAACTGGATGTAACAAAGTTTCGCTGAGTTCTTACTATAACAGAAAATCAATGAGTTACGCCATTAGGACGGAAGAAAGTTTACAACCCATTTATAAAAAACTTTCGCTCATATTTTGGCACCACTATAAATCAATAACTTACATCATTAGGACGGAAGAAAGTTTACAACCCATTTATAAAAAACTTTCGCTCATATTTTGGCACCACTATAAATCAATAACTTACATCATTAGGACGGAAGAAAGTTTACAACCCATTTATAAAAAACTTTC